>CAWUNB010000068.1:0-9669 GCA_963923745.1 uncultured Thiotrichales bacterium | reverse complement strand
TTTATGGAGAACCCGTTGGCTGAAAACCAACAGCACACTAACAAGCCGGAATTCTAACAGGGCCATTCCTTGGCAACCAAAATGGCGAAAATTAGTGGTACTGCTGGGGGGGGTTAGCCTGGGATTAGCAGGTTGTGGAGAAGCGCCTGATCAGGTATTTGAGCAACCCATGTATGTATTTGGCACGATAGTGAAATTAACTATTTGGGGAGAATCCCAACTCCGTGCTCAGCAAACAGCCGCAGCTATTGAAACCGACCTCCAGGCCATGCACCGAGATTGGCATGCCTGGCATCCTAGTCCCCTCACTGATCTCAATGGGTCCATTGCACGGGGCGAAACCATAACTGTTTCCAGTGATATAGCTGAAATGATTCGGTTATCCCAAGATGCAGAACGGCGCAGTGATGGGATGTTTAATCCGGCGGCTGGCCGATTATTTGGGCTGTGGGGATTTCATCAGGATGAGCGGCCCACTGGTCCACCGCCAACTCAGGAAGAAGTTGCCGCTCTAGTGGCTCATCATCCTTCTACATTAGATTTAACCCTGGATGGAAATCGTGTGAATTCCACCAATCCAGCAGTTCAACTGGATTTGGGTGGAATCGCCAAAGGCTATGCCGGTGATCTAGCCATCGCCCATTTACGACAGATGGGTGTGCACAATGCCATTTTTAATGCTGGTGGGGGATTGCAGGTGATAGGACGCCACGGGGATAGACCTTGGCGTATCGGCATCCGTCATCCTCAAGGCCAAGGGGTCCTAGCGGCAGTACAACTGGGGCCAGAATCGGAGGGAATGCACACTTCTGGCAATTACGAACGATTCCGTGAATACCAAGGTCGGCGTTACCAACACATCATCGATACCCGCACTGGGATGCCAGTGGACGGCATTGTGTCAGCCACAGTGGTTCACCCGATAGGAGCTTGGGCCGATGCCGCCGCCACAGCCATGGTTATCGCTGGTCGCTGCTGGCCTCGGATCGCTGGGCAGATGGGATTGGACAAGGTGCTGCTGGTGGACGAACAGGGAACGGTCTACATGACCCCGGAGATGGAACGACGGGTCACTTTTGAAAAACCGCCCTCCCAAGTCATAGTTAAGACGCCCTGGGTACCCTTATCCCCCACTGGAGACCGCCCCTACGACAACCCCCCTGGGGGGGGATGCCTAACCAAGCTGGGAGAATAATGCCGCTACGCTAATCCTTTGGATATTCCAAGGGGTTAGCGTGCGGTAGGTTCTTGAGGGCTGCCCGCTGTTCCTCCTGAAGAGGGGGGCGTTGGTGCCAATAGAGTCGCTACCGCCCCTGACACCGCTCCTGCCAAGTGGGTGTAGAGCTCATCCAGTATTTGGTTCACTTGGGGGATATGCAGGGCAAGGTAGGCTAAGCTAACGAAAGTCAGAGTATTGAACAACTTGGACAGCCGCCTGACCCAAGTGCCAGGACGATTCTGACCAACGTCCCCCTGCCGCTTGTCCGTCTCACTAGGGTGATGCTCCACCTCGTGGGGCTCGATCACCAGCTCTGCCGGGGTAGCGTGGAGAGTGGCATCTACTAACCGAAAGGCGTGTTCTGCAGCAGCTTGGTCGACAAACTTGGCCAATATGTCCTCTTTACTGTTTTCCTTTACGAACAACCCATAGCTACCATTTTCTCCTAGTCGACCCACCCGAAAGGTACGGGTGCTTCCCTTGATCTCCTGTAGTTCGCACAGGCTGGGCCCTTCCAGGGTATTGGTGAAATGAACAACGCGGAGTTTAGACTCTGACATGGGGATGACCTGTGGCGAAGGGTGATGGTCAAGATTCCTGGGGGGGTATTGTCAACCCCCCAGGCACTCCAGTCTAGCCAAGCTATAGATACCGGGAGAAGCCTCTGTCCCGGATCTGGTGGACTTTACAATAGGACACGTTCAATTCCCCCGCGCTGAACGCGCTCTAGGAACTGAGTTTGCCAATCTTCACCCCAACGTTGTCGACACAACTCCACTACGATGTAGTCGACTTCCGCACCAGTATCCTCTTGGTAACGAGCCAATCCCTGTTGGCAGGAAGGACAGGAGGTGAGGAGCTTAACGGAGCCTTCCCCGCCAAGACTAGTAATCCCGCGCTGGATTTCTTCCAGCTTACGGCTGCGTACTTGGGTTGCGATATCCGGGCGGGCAACGGCAAATGTTCCTGATTCCCCGCAACAACGATCCGATAAGGGTACCGATTGTCCCAACAAGGTTTGAGTCACAAAAGAAGGCTTATAGGCCTTGAGGGGGCTATGGCAGGGATCATGGTAGAGATAGCGAACACCGGGAACAGCATCCGCCCGTACTCCCTTCTCCATCAGATATTCATGGATGTCCAATAACCGGCAACCAGGGAAAATGCGGTCAAATTCGTAGTTGAGTAACTGATCCAGGCAGGTGCCACAAGACACTAACACTGTACGAATATCGAGGTAGTTTAGGGTATTGGCTACCCGATGAAATAGCACTCGATTGGCTATAGAGATCCCCTGCCCCCGCCCACTGTCTCCGGAAGCTGCCTGGGGATAGCCGCAGCACAGGTAACCCGGTGGCAGAACCGTCTGGGCACCGGTGTCGTAGAGCATGGCTAGGGTGGCCAGACTCACCTGGCTAAACAACCGCTCTCCTCCGCAACCCGGGAAATAGAACACCGCCTCTGAATCCCCGCTAGTACGGGCTGGATCCCGCAGAATCGGCACCATCTTTTCATCTTCCAGCCCCAGCAGGGAACGGCTAGTACGGGTGGGCAGATTAGCTGGCAGGGGTTTTTTCAGGAAATGCACCACCTGGGCGGTCACGGGGGTGGGACCGGTGGTAGCGGCTGGAGGACCAGGCCGATCCACCCAGCGTTTCAGCAACTGGTGGGCCTGGCGTTGCAGAGTATAACCCACCCCTATCATAGCGACCCGCAATGCCTTAACCACTCGAGGGCCGGTGACATTGAGGAAAGCCAGAGCAGTCCATGACCCTACATTGAAATGCCGCTTCTTTTGGCGTTTGAGCAAAGTTCGCATAGCCGTGGTGACATCGCCAAAATCGATTTTCACCGGGCAAGGGGTCAAACAACGATGGCAAATGGTGCAATGGTCGGCTACATCGTTTAGCTCATGGAAATGCCGTAGGGAAATGCCCCGACGGGTTTGCTCCTCGTAGAGAAACGCCTCAATCATTAAACCAGTCGCGAGGATTTTATTTCGGGGTGAATAAAGCAAATTAGCTCGAGGAACATGGGTAGTACAAACCGCTTTACATTTACCACACCGCAAACAATCCTTAATCTCGTCGTTAATGGCTCCCAGATCGCTGGCTTCCAGAATTAATGCTTCCTGCTGTACCAAACGCAGAGAAGGTGTGTAGGCACTGGCCAAACCAGAACCGGGGAGCAACTTACCCCGGTTGAAATGGCCAGCTGGGTCCACTTGTTTCTTATAATCGGCAAAGGCGGCTATTTGGGCTGGATCCATGAACTGCATTTTGGTCAGTCCAATACCGTGTTCTCCAGAAATAACACCACCTAAGCGATTAGCCAGCGCCATGATACGGGCAACAATGTGGTCCGCTTCCTGGAGCATGGTGTAATCATTGGAGTTCACCGGAATATTGGTATGGACGTTACCATCTCCAGCATGCATATGGAGAGCAACAAACAAGCGCCCAGAACGGGCCTCCCGATGTAATTCATCCAACCGTTGTCGCACTCGCTCCAGACCCTCGCCCCCGAAGATCTCTTTCAGGGGTCTTTCCAGTTCTTGGCGATAGGAAATACGCCAAGCCCGCCGTTGCAACAGGGCAAATAGAGTGTCCCTTGGACGTAGTTCTACTCCCGTCACCAATTCCTGGTGATCCTGAGCCGGTTCATCCAGATGAGCCAACCAGCGTTGCCAACGTTGCTGCACTAAGGTGATTAAGGCCCGAGCGGCCTCTCCCTTAGCAGCAAAAATGGCCTGACTCTCCGCACTGTCTGGACATTCGTTACCCCGACAGGGGATGGAGCCCCCTAAGTACTGCTGCACCGCTGCTAAAATGGCTAGTTTATTACGGATGGAATACTCAATATTGATGCGCTCGATCCCGAGACTGTAATCCCCTAACCGTTCCAAGGGAATCACCACATCCTCGTTGACCTTGAAGGCATTGGTATGGGCGGCGATGGCCGCCGTCCGGGAACGGTCTGCCCAAAACCGAGTACGGGCTTCTGGCGAAACCGCCACGAATCCCTCTGCTCCTCGGACATTAGCCAACCGCACCACTTCCCCTGCCGCTCGAGCTACTGCTCCTTCTTCCTCTCCTGCAATGTCCCCTAATAACACCATCTTGGGCAGCATCCCCCGAGGGGCTTTGGTGCTGTACTTCACCGCCCGCAAGTAACGCTCATCCAAGTGTTCTAATCCGGCCAGCACTACTCCCGGCAAGCTATCCAAGTAGGCTTTGGTTTCCACAATAGCTGGGGTTGCCAGATTTAAATCCGGATCGAAAAACTCCAAGCACACGGTACGGGTGTGAGCCGGCATACGGTGGAGAATGAAAGTCGCAGAAGTAATGATGCCGTCGCATCCTTCCTTCTGGATGCCCGGCAACCCCCCCAGGTATTTGTTAGTAACATCTTTACCTAAACCGGGACGACGCAACTCTGCCGCCGGGATCGATAGGAGCCGCGCCTCTCCCACTGGAGTGCGACCATCTCGCGCCAAGTGGGTGATGCGAAACTGGGCATAGTCTACTTCGTGGACCTTGCCCAAATTGTGATCTAACCGTTCGACCTCAATCCACTCAGCTTGGGGAGTAACCATTCGCCAGGAGGCCAGGTTATCTAACGCCGTACCCCACAGTACCGCCTTCTTACCCCCTGCGTTCATGGCTACATTGCCGCCGATACAGGAAGCATCTTGGGACGTGGGATCCACCGCAAACACGTGACTGGCTGCTGCTGCCCGTTCTGCCACCCGTCGAGTAACTACGCCGGCACCGCAATAGACCGTGGCCACTGGCTGAGTCAGACCGGGGAGCGCTGTTTGTTCCACTGGCCCGAGATAATCCAGCTTTTCGGTGTTAATCACGGCAGTATCGGCGAACAGGGGAACAGCGCCCCCGTGGTAACCAGTGCCACCGCCCCGGGGAATGATGGTCAATCCGAGCTCAATGCAGGCTTCCACCAGATCCCGAATCTCCCCTTCACTATCGGGGGTAAGCACCAAAAAGGGATACTCCACCCGCCAGTCAGTGGCATCGGTGACGTGGGAAGCCCGGGCAAAACCGTCAAAGCGAATATTGTCCCGCCGTGTTACCTGGGATAGCCGCCGCAGCGCCCGTCGTCGTAGTGGACCCTGGTCTGTTACCCAAGTTTCAAAGTGTTGAATGGCTCCCCGCGCAGCTTCTGCCAAACGCAAAGCCAGACCATTACCAGCTGCCCGGGCTATGATCTGATCCAAGCGGTGGTGAAGAGCATGGGATAGGGACTGCCAACGTCCCTGATTCTCCACCAAGTCGTCTTGAATAAAAGGATTGCGGGTAATCACCCACATATCCCCCAAAATTTCAAATAACATCCGTGCCGAGCGACCGGTTACCCGCTGGGCCCGTAGTTGCTCTAAAACCTGCCACATCTCCTCACCCAGAAAACGAATGACGATTTCCCGATCAGAGAAAGAAGTGTAGTTATAGGGGATCTCCCGGATGCGGGGAGCGGTCTCAGAAGGAGTGGTCATGGGCAGAGGTTATTAAACGGTTTCCGCCAACCGACGGTTGACGAAAGCCCAAACACGGGCTGGAGGAATGTTGCCCCACACCACTCGGGAGGAAAGGGCAGCAAACCGCTGGGATAGACTACGTTGGGGACTCAGCCGATAGGTAAATTGGACGAACAGTCCCCCAGGGGGAAGTACTCGAGAAGCTTCTCGGATAATGGTCGCCACCACCCGAGGGGGCAGCGAACGGAGGGGCAAACCCGACACCACCACCCCTACCTGGTCTTCAGCCCTGAGCAGGGTAGACAGATGCATGGCATCCCCTTCCACGATCCTCACTCGAGGAAAACGTTCTCGCAATACCGCTACCAAGGCCGGCGATCGCTCCACCACAATGAGCTGATGGGGAGGGATACCTCGAGCTAGCAATTCTTCCGTTATCGCCCCTGTTCCTCCCCCCAACTCCACTATTTTTCTGGATTCATCCAGAGGAACAGCAGCAGCCATGTGCCGAGCTAAACGCCGCGAACTGGGCCAAACCGCCCCCACTTCCCGAGGATTGGCGGCAAGTTCCCGCAAAAATACGGCAGCTGGACTGCGAGAAGCGGCATTAAGTGCACGCTTGATACCCCGTTGTTTGGGGGAAGCACTGACGGGAGAGACAGAGGACATGGGCACTGGGGACCGTAAGAAGTGGCTGGCCGAAGCGCACCTAGGATGGGGTCCTAGAGTGGTGTGGCAGCAAAGCTACCACAACCACCCTATTGCTACCAACTTACGGTTTTTGGAACAAGCTAACTCAAGTCGCAGAACTGCCTGCCCAGCGCACCAATCCATAGGCCACTTGCCCTGCTGTCCGCTGACGGAATATCTCCCAAGGAGCAGGCAAAGGAGGAAAAGTTAGCTCCGCTTCACTTTCCACATAAACCCAAGCCCCTGCTGCTAACCATCCCCCAGCGGCCAATTGTTGCAAACAAGGAGCGATTAGCCCCTGGCGGAAGGGCGGATCAAGAAATACCAGTTGGTGAGGCTGACCGAGACCAGCAAGCACTGTCAGGGCATCTCCCTGTACCACCCTCCCCTGCCCTTCTGCGCCAAGTAAGCGCAGCTGATTTCGCAGATTAGTCGCTACCCGAGCGTCCCGTTCCACCAGTAGGATTTCTGCTGCTCCCCGAGATAATGCTTCCAGCCCCAGCGCACCACTCCCAGCAAACAAATCCAGACAACGGGCTCCGTCTACCATTCCTTGCAACCAATTGAATAGGGTCTCCCGTATCCGATCGGGCGTGGGGCGAAGCCCCTCTACAGAGGGGAAAGGTAGCCGCCGACCTCGCCAGCGCCCACCGACAATGCGTAGGGTATTGGGAACTCCGTTAGTGCCCACCGCCCACCGCCACAGTAACTAACCGATCTGGATGAATATGACGTTGGCAGGCATCCCGTACTTGCTCTTGGGTTAGAGCGTTAATTTGTTCTCGGAATGAATCTAAATAATCCAGGGGAAGTTGATAGAAGCCGATGACGGCCAGGTATTCAACAATTTTGCGGTTACTATCGATACGCAGGGCAAACCCACCGGTGAGATGTTGCTTCGCTTCTTCCAGTTCTTGGGAAGTAGGACCAGCGGTAATAAATTCCTCCAACGTTCTCTGGGCCACCTGACTGGCTTCCCCAGCCCGATCGTTACGGGTTTGTAGGCTGATGGTAAAAGGCCCTTCCACCGCCATCGGCAACACATAGCTGGATGCTGAATAGGATAAGCCCCGCTCCTCCCGTACCTGGGTAGCAATACGAGAGACTAAACTTCCTCCTCCCAGAATATGATTTCCCAAGTAGAGGGCATAAAAATCCGGATCCAATCGACGTAACGCCGGCTGGCCTATCAATAAATGAGTTTGGGCGACCGGGAAAGAGACATCTACTCGAGTGGCCTGGGCTAATGGGGCTGGGGATGGTAACAATGGCGCAGCTTCTCCCGGAGGGAGATCCGCCGTAAGCCGTTGGACCAAGGCTTCCGCACCGGGGCGGTCCAAATCACCGACAATAGCCACTATCCCGTTGCGGGCGGTGTAGTAGCGTTGATGAAATACCAATAAATCTTCTCGGGTAATGGTCGTTAGGGTATCGCCACTACCCAGAAGATTATGACCATAGGGATGATCACCATAAATAGCCAAGTAAAACGCTTGTTCTGCCAAACTGGCTGGCGATTGTTGCTGTTCTTCCAACGCGGTTAAAGTGCGAGCCCGCTCCCGCTCAATAGCAATGTCGGGAAAATCAGGGTGGACTAGTACTGCTCTGGCCAAATCCAGGGCCGGAGTCAGGGTGGCCGGATCAGCCAGACTGCGTAGTTGCACGATAGCCATATCTCGGAGTGCTTCCGTTGCCAGCCGAGCCCCTAACTGGGCCGCTTTCTCTGCGATTTCATCCGCCGATAACCCGCCTGCGCCTTGATCCAATAATCCGTTGGTAAAACTGGCTAACCCGGGATGCTCCCCATCCCGACTACTCCCTGCCGCAAATACCACCCGCACATCCACAATAGGCAATTCATGGGCGGCCACGAAATAGACCCGTAATCCATTAGTTGTTACCCAGTGATCAATAATGGGGGTAGCCTGAACAGGGGCTGTAGCAATGACTAACCAGACTAATCCAACCCAGTAAATCAGAAGGTCCGTCAATCGATTAATGGACATAGTCACCTGCTCCAGAGGTTTCGACAGTCCGCTGACCCGCTGCCAAGGGTTGGGGCTCTAGGTAAGCGACGGTCAAGTGATCGTCTTGTAGATACTTACGGGCCACTACCTGTAACTGCTCAGGAGTAATATCCCGTATTCGATCCAGATAAGTCTCATCCAATCGCCAATCTAATCCCAGAGTAGTGAGCATTCCCAATTGCATCGCTTGATAGAACAGCGAATCTCGCTGATAGACCTTGCTAGCCCGCAACTGCACTTTAACCCGTTCCAGCTCTGTTTCCGTTACCGGCTGCTCCCGCACCTGGCGAATTTGCTCCCGTAGGGCAGTTTCTAATTCGGCCAAAGTTTTACCCTGGGCAGGGGTGCCATCTAGGGTGAAAAGATCTCCCAAGCGGGAGTACAAACCGTAACCTGCTCCTGCGGTAGCTGCCACTTGGCGGCCCCGCACCAGTTCTCGAGAAAAGCGGGCACTATCATCACCATCTAGGATATGGGCTAGGAGTTCCAAGGCGTAGGGTTCCCAAGACTCATCCCCCTCCTTAGAGTCTTGAGCAACAGATGACACTACCGGTGCCTGGTAGCCCATTACCAAGTAGGGTAAACGGGCGGGGACCTTCACCATTAAACGTCGTTCTCCCCGCTGGGGAAGTTCCGTTGTTCTTGGTGGTGGAGTTAAACCGGCCTCTTTAGCCAGGGGACCAAAGTAGCGATCGGCTAGATTTTTTACCTCAGCAGGATTCACATCCCCTGCTACCACCAGGGTGGCGTTATTAGGGGCATACCAGCGCTGGTACCAAGCTCGCAGGTCGTCCACGGTAATAGCACGGATATCCTCTCCCCAGCCAATCACCGGCCAGTGATAGGGACTACTGACAAAAGCGGTCCCGTTGAAGTATTCCTGGACCAAGGCTTGGGGTTGATCGTCAGTACGTAACCGCCGTTCTTCTAGGACGACTTGCCGCTCCTTAGCGAATTCTTCAGGTGGTAATTGCAGCTGACGCATCCGATCGGCTTCCAATGCAAAACTCACCGCCAACCGCTGGCTTTCCAGACTCTGGAAATAGGCTGTGTAGTCTCGTCCAGTGAAGGCGTTCTCACTGCCGCCCTGAGCAGCAATGATTCGAGAGAAGCTGCCGGCAGGATGAGTGGGTGTCCCTTTAAACATCATGTGTTCCAGCACATGGGAGATGCCAGTAATGCCTTGATGCTCATAACTGGACCCCACCTTGTACCAGATCTGACTGACTACTACAGGTGCT
>CAWUNB010000067.1:0-9673 GCA_963923745.1 uncultured Thiotrichales bacterium | reverse complement strand
CACAAGGAGTATCGTCGGCAGCGTCAGATGTGTATAAGAGACAGGCCCTTGATCAATTAAAACGGGGCTTCTCGGCCGCCACCAGCGGCGGCCCTTTTGACGCCGCCAATAGCTATATGGCCTTGTGGGCCCTGCCTCTGGATAACTTGCGTCGTGTTGCCTCCTTCAGTTCACCCGCTCCCGGCGAAATGCTCCACGTCTTCAAAGAAGAAGATGTGCGCCAGATTACCGATGCCGTACGGGGACGAATGGAACGTTTTCTGTCTATCCCGGCTTTAGGCTATACCCGGGAATGGCAGGAACAGGCTCAGAACGGTGCTCGCTACATGATGGATTATCAGCATGTCATGAGCCGCTATACCGCTCTGCTCAACAAAGTGGGTATGCGCTCTATCGATCTGCTGCGGGACAAGCTAGTTGCCCTGGGTCAAGAAGGTAAAACTATCGACACCCTGCGCGGGCTGTATGACCTGTGGGTGGACTGTAGCGAAGACGCCTACGCTGAATTTGCCTTCAGCGAAGATTACCGCAACATCAATGCCGAGCTGGTGGATGCCCTAATGCGGGTCAAGCACCACGGCCAAGTGATGGCAGAAGAAATGTTGGGCGCCCTGAATATGCCCAGCCGTCGCGAGTTAGATACCGCCCATGCCCGCATTCAGGATCTCAAGCGCCAGGTCATGGCCCTGAAGCAGCAACTTAAGAATTCCCAGCCTAAAGATATGGCCGCGCAACTGGAAGCCCTACGGAAGGAAGTGGAAGCCCTAAAACAAACCCGCTCGCAAGGCGACGGTGAGAAAGACAAGAGCCGCGCCGAAGACAGCGGTGTTAATGCCGGTCGTGCTGAACTGTCTGTTGCTGTTACCCCTAAGCCCCGCGCCCGTAAGCCGGTCAAAGGAGCCTAAGCCATGCAGATGCCCATTAACATCCGCCCGGACCAAGCCGTTCAAGAAGTAACGGATTTCCACCAGCGCTTGGCCGCCGGCCTGGGGACCATGCACCAAATCGACGCCATTGATGTGGGTGTCAGTCCCAAAGATGCCGTTTACAAGGAAGACAAGCTGGTGCTGTACCACTTCCGTCCCAAGGTGGAGCAGCCCCATAAGGTACCGGTGCTGATTGTTTACGCGCTGGTGAACCGACCCTACATGACCGATTTGCAGGAAGATCGTTCTTTGGTGCGGGGACTCTTGGCCCAGGGCCTGGATGTCTACCTCATTGACTGGGGTTATCCCGACGGTGCGGATCGTTTCCTGACCTTGGATGATTACATCAACGGGTATATCTACCGCTGCGTTGAGCACATCTGTGAAACCCACAATCTGCCCAAAATTAATCTATTGGGTATTTGCCAGGGAGGCACTTTCAGTCTGTGCTTCTCCGCTCTTCACCCCGACAAAGTGAGCAACCTAGTGACCATGGTCACTCCGGTTAACTTCCAGACCCCGGATAACCTGTTGTCCCATTGGGCCCGTAACATCGACGTGGACCTATTGGTAGACACCATGGGCAACATCCCTGGTGAACTGCTCAACTGGACCTTCCTATCCCTTAAGCCGTTCCGTTTGACCGGCCAGAAGTATTTGGATTTGGTGAGCTTGCTGGACGATCCCGTCAAGTTGAAGAACTTCGTGCGGATGGAAAAATGGATTTTCGATAGCCCCGACCAGGCGGGTGAGACGTTCCGCCAGTTTATTCGTGACTTTTATCAGAAGAACGGGTTACTCAAGGGCGAAGTGCAGATTGGCGAAAATAAGGTCAATCTGAAAAACATCACCATGCCGGTGTTGAATATCTATGCCACGGAAGACCATTTGGTGCCCCCCGATGCGTCAACTTGCTTAAAAGACAACGTTGGCACCGAGGATTACACCGTGATGGCGTTCAAAGGCGGCCATATTGGCATCTATGTCAGTGGCCGGGCGCAAAAAGAAATCCCATTAGCCATTGCCCAGTGGGCTAAGGCGCGGGGTTAATTGCCCTAGTTAACCTGCTCCCCTAGCGGTTGCTAGGGGCAGCGGGAAATCGAAAATTAGTTCCCTCCCGAAGATCATCCCAAACGGCGCTGATAGCCGCTATCCCTTGCCCCCCCCAACTGCGAGCAGTGGGCACATCGGCCATCGTCATCCCTCCCAACCCATACACTGGTAATGCGGCTTCTCGGACCAAACCAGCGAAACCTTCCCAGCCCAATATTGGGCTTCCAGGATGGCTGGTGGTAGGGCGTACCGGAGAAAGCACCACAAAATCGGCCCCTATTCGGCGAGCACTGGCTAATTCGGCGGCACTATGGCAGGAAGCCGCTACCCAACCGTTTTTAGGCCAAGGGCGACTGGTTAGGGTTGTTAAGCGTACCCCATTTAAGTGGACTCCATCAGCGCCCAGTTCTTGGGCCAATGCAGGGGAGGCATTGAGTAACAGGCGAGCACCATAACGATGACATAGAGTCAAAGCTGCAGCCGCTAGGGATTGGTAATCCGAAGAGGTTAATCCTGGTGACCGTAACTGAAACAGCTTGGCTCCCGCCAGCAAAGCCTGCTCTAGGCCAGCCAACAGCGCAGCAGCGGAAAAATTTATGGTGACTGAAGGGGTAATGACATACAGGGGGGGGAGGCGGAGGGCAGTGATAATGGGCTCATTGGCCGGAGGAAAGGTCAAGCTAGGTAGTTCATCGGGGAATCGCCACTGCAGCGGCTGCCCCTCCCGCCCATGGGGTTCACCGTGGTAATGGGTCACTCGCCAAACATCTAGCACTACTCGACGATCAGGGTAGCTGTAGGGGATACGAATCAATGGGTGAGCGGCAATCAGCTCAATCCCTAGTTCTTCCCATAATTCTCGAGTTAAGGCTTGCCGCCCATTTTCCCCCGGTTCTAACTTACCCCCTGGAAACTCCCACAGTCCCCCCTGATGACGATGGGCCGCTCGTTTAGCAACCAGTATTCGTCCTTTCTCATCCTCAATAGCTCCAGCCGCCACCTGTAGTGGTTGGAGTTTTTCTGTGCCAGGGAAAAATTTCATGGTATTTGTAATACCTGGCTTTGCTACTATAATAAATTTTATGTAGTACTGCAGCGGCGGAGGTGGCCTATAAGGGCCACCCCTGGAAAACAATCCTTAGAAACGACGGCTCCAACTTACTTCTAACTCAGTTTGATTCATTTCCACGTAGCCTGTTTGGGCACCAGTGAATAGTGGGTTGCTACCAGATACACGCTTATCGAAAGCGTGGGTCAGGGCTGTGCTGATTTCATCTGAGCTGTTCAACCGGTAGGAGAATCCCGCTGTTAGGTGATCTTGTACCGTCGCTGGCGCTAGTATGTTGAAAAACGCCTGAGAACCAGGGAATGCGGCGGTAGCATGACTGTAACCGGCCCGCAAGGTCCAATCTGGATTGTATTTCCATTCGGCCCCTAACTTGATAATGCTCTGATCTTTCCAGCCAAAACCAAGACCATCGTCACCTCCAAGATTAAATGGGCCAGTGGGCGCACCGGAATTAGCTAGCGCTTTGACATCTCCGTACCAAATGTGCTGGAAATCTAGCAAGACGGTTAAATTTGGTGTGGCTTTGTAGCTAAGGCCAACAATGAGGGTTGGAGGAACATCAAAGTCCCCTTGTCCCGCTAGTATGCCCGCGTATTTTTCAAACCGCGTCATGTAAGTCCGAGTCTGGTAAGACGCTCCCAAACTCAATTGGTTAGTGACTTGCCCCAACCAACCCAAGCGCAACCCATATCCATAGGACCATTCGTAACCGTTGTTGCTGACATCAGCTGGAGACTGAGAATAGGCCCGAAGCGGTTCCAGTCCAGTAATCTTCAAACGCTGAAGGGCGAACACGGGCATGATACCCAGCCATTGGCCGTCGGCCACACGGCGGGTATAGCTGGGTCCTATCCACAGTTGGGACAAATCGATACCAGTGGGACTACTGGCTTGTCCTGCTGGGTTATTGAAATTTCCAAATACTGCCTTGTTATACTGAGTATTCATGCCACCATTGCCGGCGACACTGATACCCACGCTGCTCTCGCTGTCTAGCGACTTGTTCCAACCAAAGCTTGGGATAAGGAAAACAGAATTCTCGCTATCGTACTGGCCAGCAGTGATACATCCAGGCTGGCCTGCCCCTGTGGGTGGGCAGTTCTGTCCTGCAGGAACTGGATCAGCCGTGAATCCTCGATCTGGGGCAAATAACGAGACACCCACATCAACACGATCCCCCACCACCGCCATGGCGGCTGGGTTGGTCCCTGCGGATAGGGCATCCAACCCCACCGCTACCCCTGCTCCGGCCATCGCTTTACTGCGGGTGCCAAAACCGTGGGAAGAATAGCCGTTGGTGGCTAATGCGCTACCAGGAACGACCAAGTGAACAGCTGCAGCTAATACTGATATTTTTAGTATGGTTTTTCTCACTCTCCAACCCCCGTTATGGACGCATTAAATTATGTGTCAACTTTGAAAGTTGCAAGGATAACGGATATATCAAGCATATTGGTCAAGTTATAACAAAGAAATATACCATTATTAACGATAGATTTTATCCTGCTTTTGTCCTGTTAATCTGACCCGCCGTACTCGCAGGGGATCCTGTCGTAACCACAATCGGTATAACCACAATCTAAGGTGCCATTATGTCCTCTTTCTCCCCTGAACTGTGGTCTGACCACTCTCGAGCTGTGCTTGTCCTACTGGACAGTTGGGGAGTGCCCGCCTCAGAGCAAGTTTTATTACTGGGGTTGCCTACGACTACTCGTTCTCGTTCCCTGCGACGTTTCCAAGAAGACAGCTCGCTACCCAATGATCCCACAATAGAGGAGCGAGTTGAGCACTTGCTGGGTATCGGTGAAGCGCTGTATACCAGTTATCCGATGAACAGCCAGATGGGACCCCGCTGGATGAATACCCCCAATTACCGTTTTGATGGGCGTACTCCCTTAGCTGTTTTGATGGAAGAGGGAGCAGAAGGGCTGCTCATGGTCCGTTGTCACCTGGATTGTGCTTATGCCTGGCAACGGGACAATGAACGAGGTGGGCAAGTGGGATAAAAAAATTACCGAACTGGTGGAGCGGTGTAGCTGAGTCCAAATAGACACCGCTCCCCATTAGCCTGCTAAATCCCTAAAACTCGATCGTAATATCGTCCACGGTAAATTAACCGGGGTGCGGCGGGATCATCGGTAAAACCACTGCGATCGTGGAGCACATTGTTGCACACCAGACCCTGACCAGGGGCCAAGGTTGCCCGCAAGACATAGGGTGTCTCGACAAGTACCCGGGATAGAGCAGCAACTGCTTTCTGGGTAGAGGGATCGGTGCGCCACTCCACATGGCGGGCGCGAGCGGTATAACGCATGTGGAGGTGGCCATCTGCTCCCACAGAGAACACCGGACCACTGGCTCGAGGGCGTAGCTCCTCACCTTCGGCAACATGGGGCGGGATAGTCATGACTTCCCCCGTTTGGAGCGCAGCGATGTAGTCCGGATTCTCCTCCCGTAACTGGATGTATACCAATTCCGGATCTAGCAGAGTATTAGCGCCACCCTGGTGGGCTGCTCGCACGCAATGGAGCACTAGTCCCCGAACTTGGCGCTCCGGTGTGTTGTAGTAACCGTCGGTATGGAGATGGAGTGGGCGATTGGTATAGGGGATAAAATCCCCCTTGCCGGTATGACTAGCTGCTACCTGAAGGGCAGTGATGTCGTCTTCATCGGCTCCGGGATTGTGATCTAAGCGCTCCAAGCCTAATTGTTGGCCCAACAAGCGGGGAGCAGAGCGCTCTTCCCCCAAGTCAGGGCCAGCGTAGATTGCCATATTAGCGACCTGACAACGCCTCAGAAGGGCTTCTCGCTCAGCGGAGCTCAAGTGGCGAGGATCGGCGACTTCGACAACCAGCTCATCGATAGTACGGGGGGCGGTGGCTAGCTTGTGATCCCGCCAACGGTGGTAAGCGGAAGAATCGGTTAAATCAAAGGGGCCAGTAGCCATGATTGCGACCTAGGGTAGACGAAACGGCCCAAGGTAGCACTCGAAGAAGCAAGGGGCAATGAAGGGGACCTAAGAGATGGAACGGCCGGTGAACCGTCCGACCATCTCTGAGCACTGAGAAAAACTGGTTTAGGCAACCTGAGTATCGTCGTAATCTATATGGCTACTGCTTTGCCCTGACTGATCCTTAGCCTCACGGCTTTCCACTAACTGGGCCAGGGTTATATTGCCTAAAAACTCGAAGATCTGCCTACTCAGATCATCCCACAGGAGTCGAGCTGGCCCACCCTCTCCCCGCTTGAGCCGCTCTGGTTCCTCGGGGGTAGCGCGTTCATCCACTGCCACCACTACGTCAGCCACGGTGATTTCAGTTGCTTCCCGCCCTAGACGATAACCCCCTCCTGGTCCCCGCGCACCCTGAATGAGACCGGCTTTCCGTAGGTGCATGAACAATTGTTCCATGTAGGATTGGGAAATACCCTGGTGGACAGAAATGCTGGCTAACGTTACTGGCCGGCGGGGATTCACCGCAAGCTCCAGCATCGCTTCAATGGCATAACGGGCCTTACTGGACAATTTCATTAATGAATCCTCCTCTAGCTTCGGAGATGGGCAATCATGGAACAGCGGGAAGACAAGGATTATTAGAATGGCGACTTCTATGGTCAACTTTATAAAGTTGTTTACAGTCTTAGTCAACATTAATCTACTTAGTCCAACTAGGGCATCCCCTGTATGGGTCCGAGATAGAACGAGACCGACCCAATCACCTAGGGCAGGTGTATGTAACGGCGGGACAGGACTGCAGAGTCGAACAGCTCTGGGCAAATACGGACACTGCCGGGATCAACAATGGAACCACCGGGCGAAGCCCTGAGCATCTATCTTAATTGGCGGAGAGGGAGGGATTCGAACCCCCGGACCCTTACGGGTCAACGGTTTTCAAGACCGCCGCTATCGGCCACTCAGCCACCTCTCCGACGGGGCCTGACAGGATAACCAAAAACAGTCCCCAGGGCTATGCTTCCAGAGCGGACTAAGCTAATTTGACGCTTCCAAACAATGGAGCAGATAGCCTGACTCTATTGTCAATCTTCCAAAAGTGAGGTTTTTCATGCCTATACCTAGTCATTACACGGTGGAGCAAGTCCCTTCTTCGACGTTATCTACCAATAAACTCATTCGCAACACCTACATCCTGTTATCCCTAACACTACTGTGCAGTGCTGGAACCGCTACTCTGGCAGTGCTAGGTCGGGCACCGGCGCTTCCTTGGTGGGGTGTACTGATTGGTTATTTTGGTCTACTTTTCACCACCCAAGCGCTACGTAATAGCGCTTGGGGATTATTGGCTGTTTTTGCGCTAACTGGGTTCATGGGTTACACCTTGGGACCCATTTTGACTGCTTACTTGGGATTGCCTAACGGTCATCTCATTGTTGCCATGGCCATGGCAGGGACCGGTAGTATCTTCCTTGCTCTATCGGCTTATGCCCTGATTAGTCGTAAAGATTTCAGTTTTATGGGCGGTTTTTTGATGGTAGGAATGTTGGTTGCCTTCCTCGCCAGTTTAGCAGCCATTTTTGTGTCTATGCCGGGGTTATCTTTGGCTGTATCCGCGATGTTCGTTTTACTAATGTCTGGTTTTATTCTGTGGCAGACCAGTGAAATGATTAACGGCGGCGAAGATAACTACATTATGGCCACCTTGGGGTTATACGTCAGCCTCTACAACTTGTTTGTAAGCTTGCTGCAAATCTTAGGTATTTGGAACAGCGACGATTAATTTCCTCGGGCCTATCACTATCAAAAGTGGTAGGCCCCATAGAAATTAACGGCGACAAGCAAATCGGCCCCTTACTGCATCAAAAATCAGATTTCGCCCAGCGTTCTTGTTGCTTCGGTCTTGGTGTTCCTGAAGGTACAGCGCTACCTCTTTAACGAGATACTCTACAGGTACACCATCGGGTAAACACAGTGTGGTCCCTTCCAAAGCGTCTAGTACTCCCCGGACGTAGCCGATGAACATTCCCGCCTTAGCCCAATTGCCCTCTTGCCCTTCCTGAATTTTTGAGTACTCCCCCCAGTAGTCCCGTAATTCCTGACCCGTCAGAGGATGTGCCCCGCTTGCATTGGGATGCACGCTAACTAGCACAAGACAAAACAGCAAAGCGGTATAACGCCCCATGGTAATAATCCTATAACAAGTTGTTTTGACCGGAAAATTAGTTAGCAGCAGTGATAGTAGTGAGAGAATTTATGGCCCACCGTGGCGATTCCTCCATGGAGTATGGACGTTTCCGGATGATGGCGGTTCTCTATAGAATGGACAAGCGTTGAGGGGGATTACACCTGACGCCTTCAGGGGGTTGTGGGTTGCGAAGGAACTGCTCGGGAAATATTGGAGTCCCCACAGTAGGTGATGAACAATGAATGACAGTGGTGCTTCCCCTTATGCTACGCCGTCAGTTTGCCCCGGCGGATCAGTGGATTCGCCCTCAGGAACTGTCGAACAGGAAGGTTTATTCAACTTAGCGGCGGATCCCCTAATCACGGTGGATGCCAGTCAGTGTATTGTCGCTGCTAATCCGGCTGCTGAGCGTTTTTTTGGCTACGGCACTGGGGAATTAGCGGGGCTTCCTCTGGAAACCCTACTACCCTATTCACTCCAGAAAGGACACCGTAGCAAGGTAGCCAACTACCTTCTGGCACCTAATCCCCGTTCAGTCGCTACCCGCCATAATTTGCGGGCCTTGTGTCGAGATGGTCAGGAACGGCTAGTGGATGTCAGCCTCACCCCCTTCCATACCACTGCGGGCCCTCAAATACTGGCCTTGATAATAGACACAGAGGTACATCAGGTAGAAAAGGCTGCTCTAGAGAAGCTAGTAGAGGAACGAACAGCTGCTTTATCTGCTGCCAATCAACGTTTAGAACAGGAACTGGCAAGCCGTCACCAAGTGGAAGAGGCGCTCCAACTCGCCAAGGAATTAGCTGAAACGTCTAGCCAGGCCAAGAGCATTTTCTTGGCGAATATGAGCCACGAAATTCGTACTCCTCTGACCGCCATTATTGGTTTTGCTGAATCCTTGTTGGAAAGCGGTCAGTCCATGTCAGAACGATTGGACAGTATCCATACCATCATTCGTAATGGGCGTCATCTTCAGGCTCTTATTAGTGATATCCTGGACATTTCTAAGGTCGAAGCTGGCCGTTTAACAGTAGAACAAGTTTCTACCGATTTGTTCGATCTACTTAAGGAAATAGAGGCTACTGCTAGCAGCCAGGCTTCTACTAAGGGTTTAGAATTTACGATAAATTACATGTTGCCTTTGCCGAGGACTGTCTATACTGATCCCACCCGATTGCGGCAAATTCTTCTCAATCTATGTAATAACGCAGTTAAATTTACCGAAACCGGTAGTGTGCGGTTGATTGTGAGTTGTGACGTTGCTGCCCACCAGCTTATTACTTCAGTATTTGATTCAGGGATTGGGCTATCCAATGGGCAGCGAGATAATTTATTTAAGCCCTTTGTTCAGGCTGATGTTTCCACCACCCGTCGCTATGGCGGTACGGGGTTAGGTCTGCACATTTCCCGTCGTTTAGCAGAATTACTCGGTGGTACGGTACTGTCTCTTATACACATCTGACGCTGCCGACGATACTCCTTGTGTA
>CAWUNB010000066.1:0-9693 GCA_963923745.1 uncultured Thiotrichales bacterium | reverse complement strand
CCGTGGCATCGGCCACCGACTCAGGGAGGGCTGGAACCTTCACTTCAATCTGCATGGTGAATCTCCATCAAATTCGCTCATCGTGGGTGGATGATTAACTGGGGCGTAACGCTTGATCAACTAACGATTTCTGCTGCTCCAAATGAGTACTCAAGTAACCGGCAGCCGGGGAAGCGGAGGCCGGGCGACCTGCATAGCGCAGTGTCTGTCCTTCAAGGCGGCAAGCCCTAATGTGGTGTTGGATCTGGAACCAAGCCCCCTGATTTTGGGGTTCCTCTTGGGCCCATACCAACTCCTTGGCTTGGGGATAGCGAGTAAGCTCCTCTACTAATTCCCCATCAGGGAAGGGGTAGAGCTGCTCTAAGCGCACAACAGCGACCCGGTTGAGTCCCCGCTGGTGTCGTTCCTGAACTAAGTCGTAGTAAACCTTACCGGCACACAACACCACCCGCTCCACTTGAGCTGGATCCAGCTGGTTGTCCAGTTCACCGATGACCGGTTTAAAGCCGCCAGAGGTTAATTCATCCAGGTCTGATACTGCTTGGGGATGGCGCAAGAGACTCTTGGGGCTCATCACGATGAGGGGTTTGCGGTAGGGCCGCAGTACTTGACGACGCAACAGATGGAAAATTTGAGACGGAGTACTGGGTACACAGACTTGAATATTGTCTTCCGCACACAGTTGCAGGTAACGCTCCAAACGGGCTGAAGAATGCTCTGGTCCTTGGCCTTCGTAGCCGTGGGGAAGCAACATCACTAAACCGCATAGACGTTGCCACTTTGTTTCCGAGGAGCTAATGAACTGGTCAATAACCACCTGGGCGTTATTAGCAAAATCGCCAAACTGGCCCTCCCAGAGGGTTAACGCCCCTGGACATGCGGTGGAGTAACCGACTTCGAAGCCCAATACGGCTTCTTCCGACAGCACTGAATCGATAACTTGGTAAGGGTGCTGCTGGGGAGACAGGTTTTGCAAGGGGATATAGCGCCTTCCGTCCTTTTGGTTGTGTAACACCGAATGGCGGTGGAAGAAGGTACCCCGACCGCTATCTTGCCCGGATAAACGTACAGGGTAGCCGCTGGTAACTAGGGTGGCGTAAGCCATGATCTCAGCAAAACCCCAGTCCATGGGCAAAGCTCCAGCTGCCATTTTTCGGCGATCATCAACAATTTTTGCCACCCGGGGATGAAGGACGAACCCTTCTGGCAAAATTTGCAACCGATCAGACAGGTGGCGAATGGTTGCCAAGGGAACGGTAGTGTCTGCCGATTGCCGCCAGTGTTTACCCCGATAGGGATTGAAATCCACGGCAAACGCTGATTTGAAATCCGTTAACACCGGGCGAGACACCGGACGGCCTGAATCCAACAGATCCCGGTAGACAGCCCCTAACCGCTCAGGTTCTCCCTTGGGGATCACGCCTTCTTCCACTAGCCGTTGGGCATAAACTGCCACAGTATCCGGATGTTCTTTGATGCGTTGGTACATGACTGGCTGGGTTGCAGCCGGTTCATCGGCTTCGTTGTGGCCTAACCGCCGGTAACACACCAGATCAATTACGACGTCCTTGTTGAAAGTCATGCGGAACTCTAAGGCCAGACGAGTTACCAGCAACACCGCTTCAGGATCATCTGCATTAACGTGGAAGATGGGCGCTTGCACCATCTTAATCACATCCGTGCAGTAAAAAGTGGAGCGAATATCCCGAGGATCCGATGTGGTGAAACCAATTTGGTTGTTGATAACGATGTGAACTGTACCACCGGTGCCGTAGCTTCGAGTTTGGGACAGGTTGAGGGTTTCCATCACTACCCCCTGACCGCTGAAAGCAGAATCTCCGTGGATAAGTACCGCTAACACTTGGTTGCCCGTAGTATCGCCCCGCCGTTCTTGACGAGCACGCACCGACCCCTCAACCACCGGATTAATAATTTCTAAGTGGGAAGGATTAAAAGCTAATACCAGGTGCACTGGTCCTCCCGGGGTATCCATATCGGAGGAGAATCCCTGATGGTATTTCACGTCACCGGATGCTGACTCTGTGGTTTGGCGATGTTTTCCTTCAAATTCGGCAAACAGTGCTTGTGGGCTTTTACCCAAAATGTTCACTAAGACGTTAAGGCGTCCTCGGTGAGCCATTCCGACGATAATTTCCTTCACTTCAAACCGTCCAGCAGCTTGGATTAATTCATCCAATAGCGGAATTAGACTCTCTCCTCCCTCTAGGGAGAAACGCTTCTGCCCCACGTAACGGGTATGGAGGTAATTCTCCAACCCTTTGGCAGCAACTAAGCGCTCCAGGATGTGACATTTGAAGTCGTCGTTGTAATGACTTTGGGCACAATTGGGCTCGATACGTTCTTGGAGCCAGCGTTTTTGCGCTGTGTCCGTAATGTGCATGTACTCAAAGCCGATGGTGTTGCAATAGGTTTTTTGCAGAGATTGAAGTAACTCCGCCAGGGATAACCCGGAACCACAGCGAAATGAGCCGGTATTAAATACCCGTCCCATGTCTTCAGGGCGCAGGCCATGGTAATGGGGATCCAGTTCCGCTAAGGGAGTGGGAACCTCCAGTCCCAAAGGATCCAAGTTAGCTTGTTGGTGACCCCGGAAGCGGTAGGCGTTAATCAGTTGTAACACCGCCATTTGTCGATTAGCGGCGTCAGGATCCAGGGAAGGTTTACCGCTGGCCACAGAGGGAGCGGATCGGGTACGGGTAATTAGGGCTTCCCGTATAGGGCTATGGGGAATCTCTTTGGCCTGCTGTCCGCTTGCTTCCTGCAATTGGTGAAAGTAAGCCTGCCAGCGCTCGTCCACTGCACTGGGATTGTGCAAATAGGCCTCGTATAGGGCCTCCAGGAACGGAGCGTTGCCCCCGGACAGCAGGGTCTCCTCCAGCGTTACGTTCATCGGCTACCGTCGCTCTGAATGGTGAGGGGATAGGGATAGGTTAGCCCGTGATGTTGCAAGGCAACGAAAATATAGACGGAATTTACCGGAAAGGTAGGGATAAACATCAGATAGCTTTCCGGTGACCAAAGATAAATGCCGTATAACCCGATCCAAAGCCGGAGAGACTGCTACCCTGTAACAGGGTGGGATGGGGTGTTGCACTGCAAGACAACCCTACCATTCCGTCCAATCCCCCTCTTCAGCAGTAGATTTTCAGGAGGTAACATGGCTGAGCGTACCGTAACTGTCACTGACAACTTGACGGGTAAGACTGTTGAATTACCGGTTGTTCTTTCCACTCACGGCGCACCGGGTATCGATGTCCGTAACCTGCAAAAGGCCTTGGGGTTACTGAGCTACGATCCGGGTTTTATGTCTACCGCCAGCTGCCGTAGTGCTATCACCTACATCGACGGAGAAGCCGGTTTATTGTGGTATCGGGGCTACCCTATCGAACAACTGGCCGAGCACAGCAGCTACCTGGAAGTGTGTTACCTGTTACTACACGGTGAGCTGCCCACAGCACTTCAGATGGATGAATTTCGCTATACCATTAGTCGCCACACCATGGTTCATGAAGGAATTCTCAAGTTTTATCAGGGATTTCGTCATGACGCCCACCCTATGGCTATCATGGTCGGGGTAGTGGGGGCTTTGTCAGCTTTCTACCCAGACGCTATGAATGTTACCGATCAAGTAAAACGGGAAATATCCGCGCATCGGCTGATTGCTAAAATGCCTACCTTAGCAGCCGCAGCCATTAAGTACTTCCGGGGTGAACCGTTTATTTATCCAGACAATTCGTTGGGGTATATCGAAAATTTTCTGCGGATGATGTTTGCCGTACCAGCAGAGCACTATGATGTTAATCCTGTCGTGGCTCGAGCGATGGAATTAATTTTTATTCTCCATGCTGACCATGAACAAAATGCCAGTACTTCGACCGTACGCCTAGCGGGTAGTTCTCAGGCTAATCCTTTCGCCGCAGTATCAGCTGGTATTAGTTCCTTGTGGGGACCGGCTCATGGTGGAGCAAATGAAGCTGTGCTGCGGATGTTGGAAGAAATCGGTAATGTCCAACATATCCCCAAATATATTGCCCGTGCCAAAGATAAAGACGATCCATTCCGGTTAATGGGTTTTGGTCATCGTGTTTATAAAAACTACGACCCTCGCGCCCGTATTATTCGGAAAGCTTGCCATGATTTATTAGAAACATTGGGGGTGTATGACGATCCCTTATTTGCTGCTGCCTTGGAATTAGAAAAGATTGCTTTAGAGGATGAATATTTCGTCAATCGTCAGCTCTATCCCAATGTAGATTTCTATTCCGGCATTATTTTACGGGCGTTGGATATTCCCGTCGGTATGTTTACCGTTATTTTTACCCTGGCTCGCACCGCTGGCTGGATTGCCCAATGGATGGAAATGATGGCGGAACGGGATCAGCGAATTGGTCGTCCTCGGCAGATTTACGTTGGTCAAACTCGTCGCGAATTTGTCCCGATAGATCAGCGGAAATAATTCTGTTGATTGGGGCGTGGCGGAGTTTAGGACTAGCTGTTTTGTTGTTGCTGGTCGGTTGTTCTTCCACCCCCAGTCAGCCTGATGACCTTCCCACCCAACAAACGACCTCCCCCCTGGCAGGTATCGCTTTGTCCTTCCAGGGTGTTCCCTATCGCTATGGTGGAGCTACACCAGCGGGTTTTGATTGTAGTGGTTTGATTTACTATGCCTACCAACGATTGGGGATGTCTTTTCCTCGAGATGCTCGCTCCCAACTGGCAGCTACCCAGCCCCTCAGCAGGACGGAGCTGACATCAGGAGACCTAGTTTTTTTTGACATGGGGGGAAGAGAATCCCTCCATGTAGGCATTTACACTGGTGGTGGGCGCTTTGTTCATGCGCCCTCTACAGGAGGAAAAGTGAGCGTGGCACGAGTGGACGACCCTTACTGGCGGGCGCGTTTCTTACGGGGTGGTAGGAGCAAAATGAGAACGAAGTAACCCCCCCAGAGGGGCACCCGTAGCAGCGTGCCTCTCGGGGGAGCAAAAAATAAAGAGGTATTTTTATCCCTCAAGACTCTTACGGAACAGTGCTTTATGCACGTCGCCCAAGCTCAAAACGCCCTTTAATCTTCCCTTATCCGCCACTGGGATACGACGGAAGCGGTTTTGCACCATGATAGAGGTGGCCCGCAGGATAGGCATGTCAGTGGGAACCGTAACCACCCGGGTCGTCATTAAATCCTTGACTAATACGTGGGATAGCTTGCTGTAGTCGCTTTCCATCGCTTCAAAATCCGTTTTAGCAAAACCATTCATCAACTCATCTAACTGTGGGAACAAGTGATGCAGAAGATCTTTTTCAGCGATCATACCTACCAAGCGATCGCCTTCTACCACCACGGGCAAACCAGGAATACGATGCAGACACATGATGGCTGCTACATCGCTGACTTTGGTCTCTGGAGTGACCGTTTTCACCCATAAATTCATCACTTCTTGGACTTTCATTTATCCCCTCCTCTAGCTCTCGTGTACAGCACTGTCTACCTACGCTCCAATGGAGCGGCGAGTAGATTGGATGATTTTAGCGGGGAAGAGTTGCAGCTGCACGACTCAGTGCCATCGAAGTCTCTTAAAGTCTTTTGTTAACTGGTCGCTACCTGCTACCAGACCCGTTCTAGCTTTTAGATAAATATTTCAACTCCCTTCGACTGTGCTTCCTGCTACTCTTCTCAGGAGGTGGTCTGCTTGGGGCCCGATGAGCGTAACACTGAGCTACAGACTGCCATGACCACTTCTCACGCTATAACCCAGCTGTTTCGCTCGCGCTTTTCGGTCTTCGTTATTTTTTTCGCAATCAGCCTTATCTTCCCAGCAGCCTTCGGCACTAATAATGCCCGCGCTGCTACTAACTCCGTTGCTACGCCCACGTTTAGTCCAATCGGGGGGAGCTACGTAGGTGCCCAGACGGTGACTATCAATACCACCACTCCAGGGGCAACAATCTATTACACGACCAACGGCTCTACCCCAACGACGTTTTCTCGCCAGTACACTGCCCCATTTACGGTTAGTCGGACTACCACAGTGAAGGCCGTTGCCACAGCGGCAGGCTACTCCGCTAGCACTATCGGTACCGTGGCTTACACTATTGCTCCCTCAGCTGTTTCTCCAACGTTTAACCTCAGTACTGGGACTTATACCAGTGTCCAGGCAGTTACGATGAGTAGTACCACTGGTGGAGCAATCATTCGTTACACTACTGATGGTTCTACCCCAACGTTGGCGTCCACGCAGTACATCTCTCCTATCGTCATTAGCCGGACTACCACACTAAAGGCTATCGCTACGGCGGTGGGCTACGGTAACAGTGCAGTGGTCTCTCGAACCTATACCATCAACTTGCCGGCGGCTATGCCCACTTTCAGCCAGCGCACGGGGAACTACGTCGGTGCACAGACAGTCACGATCAGCAGCACCACCAGCGGTGCGTTGATTTACTACACCACTGACAACTCAACACCAACAAGCGACTCTGCCCGCTATACCGGGCCACTCACTCTCAGTCAAACCGTTAAGCTAAAAGCCATCGCCATCGCCAGGGGCTATAGCACCAGCGCTGTGGGATCGGTGCTCTACAATATCACCCAGGTAACTGCATCCCCGACATTGAGTCCCAGTAGTGGAAATTACACCCAATCCCAAACAGTAGTAATTAGCAGTACCACTGTCGGAGCAACGGTTTACTACACCACAGACGGATCTACCCCAACATCTTCTTCAACCCAATACACTGGACCCATCACTGTCAGCCAAACCACCACCGTAAAAGCTATCGCCACGGCCACGGGGTATTCCAATAGTGGAATAGGCACAGCGGTTTACACTTTTATCCAGCCGGCAACGGCAGCACCAACTCTCAGCCTAAACAATGGAACCTACAACGCTGTTCAAACGGTAATTATCAGAAGTACCACGCCAGGGGCGATTATCTACTACACCACTGATGGCTCAACTCCAACTACCTCTTCCAGCCGCTACACCGGACCAGTCACTGTCGATCAGAGCGTCACATTGCGAGTTATTGCAACAGCTAGGGGATACACCGCTAGTGGAGAGGTAAGCGGGTCCTATGCCATTATCCTACCGGCAAGTAAACCTACCTTTATTCCAAGAGGCGGGAGCTATACCAACTCCCGAGTTGTCGCAATCAGTAGTCCTACTCCGGGGGCAACGATTTACTACACTACCGATGGTTCAATCCCCAGCATTTACTCCAACCAGTACACAGGTCCCTTCGCTGTTAACCAAAGCGTCACACTACGAGCGATTACTGTTGCTGCGGGTTACTCCGACAGTGATGTAGCTTTGGAATCCTACGTTATTAATCTCCCTACTGCGACCTTATCCTTAAGTCCAGGAGCTGGTAGCTACACCACAGTTCAGACTGTAGTGATCACCAGCTCTATACCCGGAGCAATGATTTACTACACCATGGATGGATCGACGCCAACGACCTACTCTTCCCTATACACTGAGCCTCTTACCATCGATCAAACGACTACGGTGAAAGCCATTGCCGTAGCGAGAGGGTACTCCACCAGTGCTGTAGTTACCGGGACCTACATTGTTACTCAGTCTAGCGCTGCACCGATTATCAGCCCCAGTGGGGGAACTTATACCAGCGCCCAGACGGTAACGATTAGCACAACCACCCCAGGGACTACGATTTACTACACCACCAACGGCTCTACGCCAAGCATTTACTCCAATCGCTATACCGGGCCATTTACTGTTGAGCGAACCAGCATGGTAAGGGCTATTGCCGCCGGGGGTGGATACTCCAGCAGTGGGGTGGTTACAGAGACTTACACCATCAATCTCCCAGCAGCAACACCAACGTTGAGTCCTAGTGGTGGTACCTATACCAGTAGTCAAACAGTGACGATTAGAACCGTTACACCAGGGACAACGATTTACTACACCATCGATGGTTCAATACCAAGCATTTACTCCAGCCGGTATACCGGGCCATTTACTGTAGGTCGGACTATGACGGTACTGGCGATTGCCACGGGCGGTGGGTACTCCAGCAGCGAAGTAGGCACAGCGGCCTATACCATTAACCTCCCAGCAACGGCACCAACGATCAGTCCCAGTGGTGGTACTTACACCAGCATCCAAACGGTGACGATCAACAGTAGTACTCCCGAGGCAACGATCTACTACACCACTGATGGTTCGACACCAAGCGTTTACTCCAACTGGTATACAGGGCCGTTTGTTGTTGATCGGACTACCACAGTGAAGGCTATTGTTACCAAGGACGGATCTTCCAACAGCGCTGTAAGCACAGCGACCTATACCATTAACCTCCCGGCAGAGACGCCAACGTTCAACCCCAGTGGAGGAACTTATACCAGCGCCCAGACGGTAACGATTAGCACAACCACCCCAGGGACTACGATTTACTACACCACCAACGGCTCTACGCCAAGCATTTACTCCAATCGCTATACCGGGCCATTTACTGTTGAACGAACCAGTACGGTAAGAGCCATTGTCGCTGGGGGGGGGTACGCCACGAGTGGAGTAACTACGGAGCTTTACACTATCCAGCTACCAACAGCCACACCAATCCTAACTCCAAGTGGAGGCACTTACTCTAGCGCCCAGACAGTAAGAATTAGTAGTGCCACCAATTGGGCCATGATTTACTACACCACGGACGGATCTACACCAACCATTTACTCTACTCGCTATCCAGGAGCATTTACCATCAGTGAAGACACAGTGGTAAAAGCGATTGCCGTGGCAACGGGCTATTCCGTCAGCGATGTAGCAACAGGAACTTACACCATTTCCATTCCTCCTGAGTCAGTGACTTTTAATCAGGCTGCTCGGCAAAGAGATGGACGAGTTGTTGTTACTGGTTCAGCACAACCTGGGGTGGCAATACAGATCACTTGGCCGGATGATAGCAGCGGATTAGTTATGTCCGATGCAGCTACAGGAGAATGGTCTATTACTAGTGGCATTGCCTACGAGAAAGGAGAAACAGTATCAGCCTCAGCCTACACTAACGCTGGTGAAAGTGACCCACGCAGTATAATTATTGATGTATATAGTACTGTAGGTAATTATCGTAGAGATGAGTGTGTTCAAGATAATGAAACAGGTTTAATGTGGGAAGGCAAAACAACGACTGGTTTGCGGGCTAGTACTAACTCCTACACCAATTACGATAATTACTACTATGACCCTAATGGTCAAATGTATGCAGCTACCAATAGTTATGGTTATGCCGCTTACGTGAATAGCATTGGATTATGTGGCTTCACCGATTGGCGTATACCAAGTAAAGATGAGCTAAATACATTGGTGGATATTGAACGATTAGATCCAGCAATCAATACTGATTGGTTCCCCAATACAGTGGGTTGGTACTGGACATCTTCACCCTATGTGGGTTATCTCGAAGTTGCCTATGGCGTTTATTTCTTTCACCGTGGCTATATTGGTGGTGATAGCGCCGGTAACCGCAGTGGCATTTATGCAGTCCGCTTAGTGCGTACTGGTCAGTAATGATTATTTTATTCATCCACCAAAATTTTCCTGGCCAGTTCAAATTCCTAGCACCCGCTCTTGTTAAGCAGGGTCATCAAGTGCTGGCCATGACTATGCGGTCTACTGAAGCTAAAACTTGGCAGGGAGTTACCCTTGTTCCCTATA
>CAWUNB010000065.1:0-9958 GCA_963923745.1 uncultured Thiotrichales bacterium | reverse complement strand
TGGTCTCGTGGGCTCGGAGATGTGTATAAGAGACAGGAACGGGCTGATAACCGGGCATTAGCTAACACGACCGGAATCCCTGCCTGATGGCAAGTACAGATCAAATTAGGCCAAAGCTCCGTTTCCACCAGCACTAATAGCCGAGGCCGAGTCCGTTGGAGGAATCGTTTCACTGCTCCGGGCAGATCGTAGGGGGCGTAGCGGTGTAATACCTGATCACCAAAGATATTCTGTAACTGCTGGGCTCCTGTAGGAGTAGTAGTGGTTACCAGGAGAGGCAAATGGGGGTAACGTTTAGTCAATGCCCGCAGCAAAGGGGCAGCAGCCTGTACTTCTCCCACAGATACAGCATGAACCCACAGGGTTTCCTTAGCCGCTAGCGGTGGGAATAGACCAAACCGCTCACCTAGTCGTTGCCGATAACCCGGAATCTGCCAGCTGCGAAACAACAACCGCCCCACTACCAGCGGCGTGAGCAGGTAGAGCAGGGCGGTATAAAAACGCGCCATTAGCAACGGCTATCAGGCTAGGTTGTGCAACAGTGACACCCTAATTACCGATTACCAGTATCGAATAGGCCCGGTATCAACATGAACAAAATTATCACTGGGGTAATAACCAACGCCCCCTTGACGCAAATGCATCGCCGCTTTGTGCAATTGGGTTATTCGACGACCAGGCATACGGATATCGACAGCCATCCCTTCCATGTGCAGGCTATGGGAAGCAACAGCCTCACTCTGTTCTCGCAACATGGCATTGGTGGCTGGAGAACGATAGGCTGAGATAATATGAATGGGCTTGCTGTAATCCATTCTGCCTCTCACCGCATACAGAATTTCGTATAAATGGGGATCTATCTTTACCATATCTCCCGAATGATGGTCCCGAAATAAGTGATTGAGTGCCTTTATACTTTCTGGTAAATAGCGATTTTGGGACCAGTAGATATCGTGGAACGACTCGCCCGTGTGGGTGTTGTAGACAAACAGGGAGCGGTCTCTAACTCGAGATTTTCTATCTTGATGGTGGTGATCTTGGTGGTGGTGCTTCGCATGGAGATGACGTCCCCGATGAGGGTCTTGCACGTGCTTGGCGTGATGGCGATGGGACTTTGCCCAAATCTCCTCCGGAGCCAATGCCAGTAAAGTGGCAACTCCCCCTAGTAAACCTCCCATCTTCAAAAAATCTCGGCGACTTACTGGTTCTTCTCCCGGTTGGTTATGACGCATCAGCCAGTCCAACATGCGCTTCCCCTCGGCTCTGTTATTTGGGACTCCGCAACGGTCTCATGTGCGGAGGTAGTGATAAAAAAACATCTAGCCCGAACGAGCCGGAGAAGACAGCGGGGGAGTCTCTCCAGCGCCGTTTCCCGGACCGACGGCAGCTGGGTTTTCCAAAGCAGTCTCTAGCAATTTATCTCGTCCGTAGACGTCCTTGCGGAAATGCACCTTGCCGTCCTCGCTGACCCAAGTTGTCCAATAGAGGATATGCACTGGAATTGGATCAGGAACGCCAATAATTCGCTCTCGTTTAGCAGCGATAATTTCCTCAACCGCTTTGCGATCGTACCGAGGATTATGCCCCAGTACATACTCAAGTAGATCCATCGGCTTCTCGATACGGATACAACCGTGACTGAATACCCGCTCAGTCCGACTGAACAGGTTGCGTTGGGATGTATCATGGAGATAGACATCGAACGGATTAGGAAGCATAAATTTCACCGTGCCCAAGGGATTCTTGGGACCAGGGCGCTGCCTAAATCGATAGGCCAATGCCTCAGCACCCGGTTGAGACCAGTCGATGGCAGCTGGATTCCCCCCCTGAGCACCTGGCTTACGCAGCACTGCTTCCATGTCATGCTTAGCTAAGTAATTAGGGTCCTTACGAATAGCTGGCAGAATCTCTTTACCCGCAATGGTGGGGGGAACGTTCCAATAAGGGCTAAGGACCAAGTAGCTTAGCTCTGCACTAAAAACGGGGGTCCGCAAATAGGGTTTCCCCACCACAACTTTCATGGCCATCACCGCATGGTCATTTTCCACAACTTCCATGTCGTAACCCGCCACGTTCACCATGATGTGACGCCGCCCCAAGTTATGGGGCAACCACCGCCAACGTTCCATGTTGATGGTAATTTGTTTTATCCGAGCGGCGACCGGCACATTGAGGGCATCCAGAGTTGCATCTCCCACTACTCCGGTGGGTTCTTGACCGTGAGTTTGCTGAAAAGTTCGCACTGCCTGCCGAACAGGTTCATCAAAGAGGGAGGAAGGAGAATTAGGGAGGTACCCCTCCGCCGCCAAGCGAGCCCGCAGCAACCCCACCCGGTTACTATGCTGATGTAATTCCAGTTTGGGACCAGGAGGAATAAGTGGCCATCCTCCTTTAGTCGCTATCCCCCGGTAATGCGCTAAGGCTTCCCGCAACCGCCCATAGCCCGGATGATGGGGGCGCAGATCCTGTAGAGTGCGTTCTACTGCCTCACTGGTAACCGCAGCAACCAAGACACTGAGTAGATCTACCGGGGGACGTTTGGCAAACCACTCCGGATCGACACTACTAGGATCAAGCCGCCGTCCACTGAGGTGGGCGGCATAGCGTAGGAAAGCCTGGCTCAGCAAGGCATCTAGCTCCCCAGCCATGGCTGGAGTAACGGTACCAGCTCGCCAATGGTGACGTACCTGCCCCAGGAGGGATTCGATCCGAGGAAGATAATAATCCGCTGGGTCCAGTCCTTCCTGATGAGCCGCCTGCAGCGCCCGGATCAGCCCATCTGCATGGGGCAGTGGACCCTGCTCATCCTGCCAAGCTAGATGAAAATCCCTATCCCGATAAAAGTAAGACAACGCCGGACAGGCCCGCAAAGACTCGCCAGCAAGATTCAGGGTGAAGGCATCTTCGTAGCCGGCTAAATTGTTCCTGAGCCATTGTGGAGCGGTTTCCCCAGCGATCACCATTCCGTGAGTCGCGGTAGCAACAACGCCCTCCAGAGCAGCGCTAACCTCTGTGGTCCACAGCCACAGAGCGACGAGAATAGCGGACAAGACACGACAAAGCATGGCTTTAGGTTCCAGTAGCTCGAAACAGATGCTGCAAACGGAGGCAAGTAAAGTCAAACTGCCAGACATCCCCAAAGATGTTAGGGATAGACCGGGGGGCGCATCCTAACCGAAAAAGAAGGCGCAGGAAACGCACCTCCCCCCATCTATGGATAGAGAGGAGGAGGTGAACGACCGTAAATTGTTAGGGAAATCACCACCTGCCGTAATTACCATCCTGACGTTCGTCCCTGATGTGGGAGCCTGAGCGGTTCAACAGGTGATTAAGCCGTTCCCTTTCTCTGTAGTCTAAGCGACCATCACGCCCCATCCTCCGCATCAGATAGCGGATGTCCTCTTGCTCACTTTGCAGGCGGCGTGCTTCGTGACGACTCAACTCCCCTCGGCGCACCCCTTCCCGGATGGCTCGCTCTTGGTTCTCTAACCGTCGTTCAATCCTAGGAATGTCATACTCTCCCCGGTCATCCAGGTACCAAGCACCGGCTGTGGTAGCTATGGTCAGGCCAATTGCCAGAAGAAGGAATTTAACCAATCGCATCATAGATTATTCCTCGGGCGCAAGTAGGAACACCAGCCAGACCGTAGCACCCCAAACACGATCTGATGGCAAACAAGATGGGGGATACTAGCAGCGCTAGCAACGTGGCAGAGGATACTAGGCTGCCAGCTTCCTAGGAAGGTTGAGTCTATCCTGGCCATGGGCTTGATTGCGTGAAAATTTTTTCATAATTATTATCGTCCAGACAAATCGTAAAGGAGCAACACTTGGATAAATCTTCTTCACCACCGCACTCTTCTATCCAATGCCTAGTGGCTATTGCTCAGCATCATGGTATCCAGGTGTTGCCCGATCAGTTGGTCCGTGATTATCCCTTAGACGGGAGAACGCCCTCCACTAAAGATATGGTTCGCATGGCAACAAGTATTAGAATGCAAGCCCAGCCTAAGTTCATTGATTGGCAAAAATTAACTCAGCTAGAAGGAGTATTTCCTTTCATTGCTCGATTGGTGGATGGTAGTAGTGTTATTATTGCTGGTATTAATAAGACAGAGGAAAAAATATCGAGAGTAGCTATTTTAGATCCTAAGGGAGGTAATTCTCAAATAACTCTCAACTCTGAAGAAACATTTTGTGAAAAATGGCAAGGTGAAGTTATTTTTCTTAAAAGACTCTTTAGTTTGTTTGATCCAAATCAACCTTTTAGTTTGCGCTGGTTTATTCCAGAAATTTTAAAAGAAAAAACAGCTTTTCGCAATATTGCAATATCTGTATTGGTTTTACAGTTATTGGCGTTAGGATCACCAATTTTTTTCCAGTTGGTAGTTGATAGGGTACTAACTCGTGAAAGTTATTCAACACTCTATGTGCTAGCGGTAGGTATTATCATTGTTCAATTAGTTGAAACTATCTTTGGTTTTATTCGGCAGTACCTACTTTTAGCGGCTACAAATAAAATAGATACAAGATTGGCGCGAAAAACTTTTTCTCATTTGTTATCACTGCCTATCGATTATTTCGAAGGTTCTACCGCTGGGGTTATAATGCAGCGTGTATTACAAATGCAGAGTATTCGTGGATTTTTAACAGGTAACTTATTTTTTATTGCATTAGATGCAACAGGATTATTCGTTTTTTTACCTTTAATGTTTTTGTATAGCACCAAACTGACCTTGGTTGTACTAGGTTTCTCTTTACTAATGGCAGGGGTAGCAGCAGCCCTCATCTATCCTTATCAACGTCGGTTATCTGCCCTCTTTACCGCAGAGGCAACACGTCAAGCTATATTAGTGGAAGCTATTCACGGTATTCGTACCGTTAAATCTCTTACTATGGAGCCAAAACAACGAAAAATTTGGGATCAACGCACTGCAAACAGTGTTTCTCTCCATTTCAGTGTCAGCAAAATTTCAATTAGCGCTCAATCAATAACAGCTTTATTAGAAAAAACAATGATGATAGCAGTTATTGCATTAGGTGCCATGGATGTTTTTTCTTTACAATTAACTGTCGGTTCACTAATAGCATTTCAGATGATTTCTGGCCGGGTAACTGGCCCACTAAAACAAATTGTAGGATTAATTCATCAGTATCAAGAAACAGCATTATCTGTGAGAATGCTAGGAGAAGTAATGAATCGGCCACCAGAACGACATTCTGGTGCTGGCCTTAAACCGCGTATAATTGGAGAGATTGAATTAGATAATGTAACATTTCGTTATCCAGGTACTACGGCAATGGCTCTGGATCAAGTTTCAGTAAAAATTCCACCGGGTAGTGTAGTAGGTATCATTGGTAAAATTGGGTCTGGAAAAACAACCTTAACTAAGTTGATACAGGGTCTTTACAATGCTCAAGGTGGAGCCATTCGTTTCGATGGGGTGGATATGCGTAGTATTGAAATATCCCATCTACGTCGAAATATTGGAATTGTTCTTCAGGAAAATTTTATGTTTAGAGGAACGATTCGTGAAAACATAGCGGTTACCAAAACAGATGCTTCCTTTGAAGATGTGGTAAAAGCAGCCCAAATAGCCGGTGCAGATGAATTTATTGAGAGATTGCCCCAGGGCTACGATACTCTCCTTGAAGAAAATGGAGCGAATCTTTCCGGGGGACAAAAGCAGCGGTTAGCCATTGCCCGAGCGATATTACCTCAGCCGGCTATTCTTATTCTTGATGAAGCAGCAAGCGCCCTCGATCCAGAAAGTGAGGCAATTTTTATTCGTAATTTAGAAAAAATCTCTGCTGGTAAAACAGTGCTTATTGTAAGCCATCGTTTGTCCACCTTAGTGAATTCAGACAAAATTCTAGTATTTCAACGAGGAAAAATAGTGGACGCAGGCCGTCATAAAGAGTTATTGGCTCGGTGTGAGCATTATTCAAGCTTATGGAATCAACAAACGAGTCACTTATGAAATCAATGGTTAAACACAATACGCCTAGTCAAGGCAAAAAAGAAGCTGAACTGGCTTTGGTTGATGCTGATGAAATTGAACGCCGTCCTATCAATGGCGGGGTATCCATTAACTCATATCTACTGTTCGGTGCAGTCTTAGCTATTGCCGTTTGGGCCGGACTCTCTAATTTAGATCAAGTTGTTGTGGCAAGAGGTAAATTAGTAACACCACAACCTAATATCGTTATTCAGCCGTTGGAAACGGCACGGATAGAAGCGCTAAACGTTAGAGTTGGACAGATCGTCCGCCAAGGTCAGACGCTGGCCACCCTGGATAGAACGATCGTAGTAGCCGATCGCACTCAGCTACAAGACAAATTGGATAGTTTGGATGCTCAGGTTAGAAGATTAGAAGCCGAACGGGATCGGCATGATTTTGTTGGCACAACCAAACCAGATGATATTCTGCAACGAAAAATTTGGGAGGAGCGGCAAAACAATTACCGTTCCCATAGCAGGCGTTTACAAGAATCAATTGGTAGACTTAAAGCAAGTCTGGTAACAAATGCAGAAGATAGCACTACGTTGGAATCTCAACTAAAATCCCTGCAAGAAATTGAGGAAATGAATAGAACCCTCAATAGCCAGAAAATACAATCCCGCCTTCAGTTGTTACAAAGCCAAGAGCGTCGCCAATCACTGGAAAGACAACTTGTCGTTACCCGTAGCCGCCGTTTTGAACTTCAGCGAGAGCTTGGCGGAGCTGAGGCAGAGTTAGGTGCTTTCACTAATGAATGGCGCCAAAAGTTATTAGAGGAGTTAGTAACCGTAGGGCGAGAGCGGGATTCTCTCATAGAGCAATTACAGAAAGTGGATCTTCGCCATCGTTCAATTGTTTTAAATTCTCCTATTGATGGCGTAGTTTCTGAAATGGCCAAAAGAACGACGGGTTCAATAATTAAAGAAGCAGAGCCATTGCTTAGTTTAGTACCAGTAAATAGCGATCTTGAAGCTGAAGTACAGATAGATTCCAAAGATATTGGTGAATTAAAAGTTGGTGATCAAGTAAGAATCAAAATTGACGCTTATCCATTTCAAAAATATGGAGTATTACGGGGAAATTTGGATCGCTTGAGTCAAGATGCATTTAATCGCGAAGCAACCCAAGGTCAGCCAGCGGGGACATTTTACATCGGTCGGGTGGAGATTAAAGATATTCACTTCGAACACCAAGATCGTACAGCATACCTGTTACCAGGAATGTCGCTAGCAGTAGAGATCGTTACCGGAAAGCGCAGCATTATTTCATATTTCTTATACCCCATCCTCCGTTCCCTTGACGAAGCCGCCAGGGAACCTTAATCAGTACCCTTCCATCCTTCTAAGGAAACTGCATGTCCGCTCTTATTTGTGGTTCTATGGCCTACGACACCATTATGGTGTTTCATGATTCTTTCAAAAATCACATCCTTCCAGAACAGGTACACATCCTCAATGTGTCATTCTTGGTGCCGGAGATGCGCCGAGAATACGGTGGCTGCGCCGGCAATATTGCCTATAATCTTAAATTGCTTGGGGGAAATCCTCTTCCCATGGCCACAGTAGGAGAAGATTTCGCCCCCTATAAACAATGGTTGGAGCGAGTAGCCATTGACCAACGGCACCTAACCGTAGTGCCTGGGAGCTATACCGCCCAAGCTTTTATTACTACCGATAAGGACGATAATCAAATTACTGCTTTCCACCCGGGAGCCATGTCCTTTTCTCACCGAAATAAAGTAAGCCAAGCGCAAGGTGTTACCTTAGGAATTGTTTCTCCAGATGGCAGAGAGGGTATGGTGGAGCACGCCCGCCAATTTGTAGAGACTAATATCCCCTTTATCTTCGATCCGGGTCAAGGAATGCCCATGTTTAATGGTACAGATTTGCTAGCATTCCTGGATCAGGCGACTTGGGCGACTTTTAATGACTACGAAGCAGAGTTATTACAGGAACGGACTCAATTATCCCTGGAGGTACTAGCTCAGCGAGTAAAGGCGCTTATTGTGACTCGGGGGGCTCAAGGAGCTAGTGTTTATACTGAAGGGCGGCGTCTCGACTTTCCTGTTGCTCCCACCCGAGCGGTAGTGGATCCCACGGGCTGTGGCGACGCCTTTCGGGGTGGATTACTTTACGGATTAACGCAAAGCATGGATTGGGAAACTACCATTCGTATTGCTTCTCTCATGGGAGCCATCAAGATCGAACATCACGGTACCCAAAATCACCGCCTTACTTCGGAAGAAATTCAGCTCCGTTTTGCCGAATCTTTTGGTTATCGCTTTTGATAATACCGAAATCCTAAACCTGTGACGTTTGGCAGTTGCGTGGGGCGTGCACTAAAGGACGATCAGCAGCTGGGTCAGTAGCTGGATCCGCAAAAAGGCGCACTCCTACATAAACCAACCAACTTACCACCCACCACATACCATCTTCCTGGCAGATCTGTCGTAATAACAGATCTGCCGTTTTTCGATGGATCTTATGATCAAGATGCCTTTCTCGCATAAGCTGATAAAGCCCGTCGTGTACCAACGAGCCTCGCATAAACGCGACGGTATCAATGGTTGGGCCAGATGGCCCATCCCAGGCATAGCCTTTATGGAGAGTGAGTTGGCCAGTACTATCCAATTCGATGTATTCGGTAACGATGGGGCTCGCCGGCTGGATCGGAATGTTTTGGCTGTAGCTTGCTTTGAGTTGATACTTGTAACCACTACGATAGACAATGCAGTTCATTGCTATTCCTCGCGATAATATTAATTCAGATAGATAACCGCTCTCTCCCAAGGCAACCCTAATGGCCAGCTTATCTCCTTCGCTGCAACGATTGGTGATATTACTACTCGCTCCAATCTTAACAGTGGCGGGGGAAATAACGGATAACTCTTTTTGTACTCCTACCCCAGTAGAGAAAGTCACAGCGGCTAAGGAAGTTTATCGGGGCCTCCCATTTGCACCTGGCGAAAGTAGCTTTTATCAAGTCCGCTACATGGGAGTATTGGCTGGTACCGCTCGCTTGGAAGTATTACCCCCGGAACCCTATTCAGAAGGATGGTTACGGGTATTTCGCGGCACCGCTCACACTGGCGATTGGTATCGAGGCATTTTTATCGGTCATGACATCCTGGAAACCCGAAGCCGAGCACCAGATTTTGCTGGCCATAGTTATCAACTAGTTCAGGATGAAGGTCGATTACTGGGCAAGCGAACTCGACGCCGCACTGAATTGACTTTTAAACAAGAAACTTGTCAAGTAAGGGAACAAGTTATTCAAGGCAGCAAAGATGAAATAACGGACCTGACTATTGCGCCGGGGGTAATGGATACCCTGACAACAGCGTTCAAACTGCGCACTCTATCTTATCAACCTGGAGAGCGATTACGTTTGCCAGTTTATTCTTCTGGCAAGAGTTGGTGGCTAGATATTGAAGTATTAAATCCAACAACTCTATCTGTACCCGCTGGCACATTTAATACAATACCACTTCGTTTACGCTCATACCTAGGAGATGCGCTACAACAAAAAGGAGATTTATTGGTATGGGTTGCTAACGAACACCCTCAGCATCCCTTAATTCGAATCGATGCCCAGGTACGTGTTGGGTCGCTCCATTTGGAATTGGCTGACTTTCAGGCAGGTATTTTTTGAGGGTAGCTATTTTCGATTAATACGCTGGTCTGATTGGAAACGAATCGATTGATTAGTGGTTAACTTTTTTGGAGTCCGCCCCTAATGCGTAGTCGCTCGCCATCGTGGCTCGCTCCTGCGCATTGCCGAAGAAGCGGTTCGCGTTTCACGGGACGCCAGCATTCCAGCGACGCCATCGTCGCCGGCGCTTGGGGGTGTTCGTCCTCCCCGCGCATTACTTTCGGGCCTACCGCCCGTAGCCAACGCTAAAATATTTCGGGCAGCGTTGGTATCCCGATCATGAAGAGCACCGCAATGAGGACAAG
>CAWUNB010000064.1:0-9980 GCA_963923745.1 uncultured Thiotrichales bacterium | reverse complement strand
TATTAAGCAATGTGTATACAGTGAGCCAACTAATTTACCTTATAAGTGGTCAAATGATATTATTGAAATACCTACTACAGAACGAAGAATTTTACCCAAAGTTGGTAAAAAAGAATGGTGGGCGCGATTACAATTCCCAGAATCTAATTATTTTAGATTTCGTCCCTGGTGGGGATCTCTCCTAGCAAATATTTTTAGCGATGCACCAGAATTTTCAGTTTTTCTGCTTCACTCCTGGTCATTACTTCATTGGGACCAAAATGGCTATGGCAGTTATCAAGGAGATAAAAGATTAGAAGATTATCGCAAATTACTAAAAAATCTTACTCGAGATTATGATGTTATCACTTCGCAAGATTTTCTCGAGTTGTATGCCCAAGGGAAAATTATTACCAGTCATACCGTAGATTTAGCACGGGCAGAGGTTAAACGACCTCCCAATAAACGTAATGCCGCTAATAAGATAGCTTCCAATAAGAATAATAAAATTAGTAAAAACAATAAATCCGCTGATCAATAAAGACCGATGAAAGAATTTTTGGCATCCTTATATTACCAACTGACTTCTGCTTCCCTTGCGAATTTATTAAAGCGGAGAAAAAAGAATAATGTTCATTATCAACCCACTGGCAACCGCTTATTATACGTACCTGCCAGCTCCCTCCCCTACCATGTTAGTGGTTATACCACACGCACCCACGAAGTTATTCGCGCCCTGGTAGATGCAGGAGGAGATATCGCTGTTTTAACTCGTCCAGGATATCCCTGGGATCGGGGCGATAGGGTACAACATACCGTTGAATCGATAACGGTTATTGATAACATTACCTATTGCCATTTACCCTCTCCCTCTAAGCATCGACCACTGCTGCTATACGCCCTACAAGCAGCGCGAGTTATTAAAAAGATTGCCCTCCAACAACAAGTACGAATTATTCACGCGGCATCAAATCATGAAAATGCTATCCCTGCCCTATTGGCTGCTAAAGAATTAGCTATCCCGTTTCAATATGAAATGCGTGGTTTATGGGAATTAACCCGTGCGTCACGAATACCCGGTTATGAAAATTCTGCTGATTTTCTGAAGGGCCTAGCATTAGAAGGTTTTGTTGCTAATCAGGCTGACCGAGTATTAGTTATTTCTGAGCAACTTAGAAAATTTGCTCAGGAGCGCTGGAATATTCCCGCTGATCGTTTTAGCCTGCTGCCAAATTGTGTTAACCCAGCTCATTTCTTACCCGCTGATCCAGGCACAGTGGAGACCAATACTATTGGTTATGCTGGTTCCCTATTAGCCTATGAAGGATTGGATACTTTAATAGAGGCAACCTATCAATTAATAAATCGCGGGATAAACATTCAAGTAAACATTGTTGGCGATGGTGAAGCCCGTGGAGAACTGCAGCAACAAGTGCAGCAGTTAGGTTTATCAGACCATGTTCATATCCTAGGTCGTGTTTCTCCAACATCTGCTCGGGAAATTATTAGCCGTTGCACCCTAATTTGTATTCCACGCAAACCATTTAAAGTATGCCAGATTGTGCCTCCTATTAAATTAGTAGAAGCCTTAGCAACAGGAAAACCTGTTATTGTTCCCGATTTACCAGTATTTCGTGACGAAATGGGAGCAAACCCAGCCGGGTGGTTCTTTAAGGCTGGTGAAGCAACAGATTTAGCACAAGTTATTGAAACTGCCCTAGCTAATCAAACTCTTTTAACTGCATACAGCATCCGTGCTCGAGAATACGCAGCGACCCAACGTCGTTGGAGTGATTTCGTGGGTAATGTCCTGCCAACAACTCCCCCTAAGGATTTCCATGGTCGGTAGAGTTATTAAAAAGTTAACCGGATTATTATATCAACATCCGAAAATACCTGAGGACGTACCTCAGCCAGGTAAATTTGGCCAATTGAAAGTCGCATTAATCGCAGATCACTTTACCACTGAGTGCCTTTCGGTAGAATGCCGCATTCGCCAAGTAACACCAGATAATTACCAAGAAGTAATTCAATTATGGCAACCGGATTTACTGTTTGTAGAATCAGTTTTTCACGGCGCCGAAGGAAGCTGGCGTTATGAATTAGCAAAACAACCAAAATATCTGCGCTTGACTAAGCCTAGAGCTATTTTTGAAGTGATTGATTTTGCTCGTGCCCAGAATATACCCACGGTATTTTGGAATAAAGACGACGGTGCTTTTTTTGATGATTTTATCGATGTAGCAAAAGTATTTGATTACATATTCACGACAGATAGGGAATGTATCCAGCGTTACCGTGCCCAAGTACCTGATCATATCCCAGTAAATACTTTAATTATGCCCTACCAACCGGCTTTCCATAATTTTACGGGATTCCACTTTACCCAGAATGAAGCCTGTTTTACCGGAAGCTACTATCGGCGTATTCTTAATGAACGCAGACGTTTCCTGGATATGGTATTTGATGTCTGTGGTGAAACTGATCTACAGTTGAATATCTTTGATCGCAATTGTGATCGCTTTTCTCGCTATTTTGAATTCCGTTTTCCCGAAAAAACTCATTTACATTTACACAGTAAAGTACCTCACCGGGAAACTGCTCAAATTTACAAAACCTATGCCCTATCCCTTAACGTTAATTCAGTTACCAGCTCAGAAACAATGTGCTCTCGCCGGTTGTTAGAGATTCTTGCTTGTGGTGGTATTGCCGTTACTAACACTAGCCGTGCCGTTGATCGCTATTTTCGAGATTATTGTCACGTGGTGACGACTCAAGAAGAAGCCCGAGAATTATTTGCTCGCCTTCGCCATGGTCCTTCCCAAGAAGATAAGGATCGCGCTGAAGCCGGTGCCCATTATGTAAGACAGAATCATACCTGGAGTCATCGATTGGAAGAAATTGCCAATGTGGTAAAAGTCTAGTAAAAATAATCCCTTATCTACCAAGCCAATTTAAAATAAAAGTAGCAATATCTTCGCTACTATTGAGATTTAACCAGGGTAACGGGTCAGGTAAAGAAATAGGCTGATCACTAGCTACCGCAATGATAGAGGGGTCGTGGGGAAAAAGAAGCGGACGACCTAGAAGGGGGCGGTGTAATTCAATCTTCGGAAAAGAAAGATGGCGGAACCCTTCTACCAAAATAAGGTGAAGAGATTGTTGATCCAAGCGGCTAATCAGGGTATCCAAATCGGGATCCGCTTGGGCTTCCCGTTGCTCAGTTACCAGCGCCCAACGCTGACGAGAAGCCACCAACATCTGACTAGCACCTGCTTTCCGTAATTCATAGCTGTCCTTGCCAGGGTAATCAATATCAAACTGATGGTGGGCGTGTTTTATAACACCTACCTGTATTCCCCGCGCCAATAATCGAGGTAATAGCTGCGTAAGCAAAGTTGTTTTACCAGTGCCACTCCAAGCAGCAAATCCCAACACCGGTCGATGAGCGTTAACTAGCCTGTTTTCAATACCAGCAAGGCGCTGTTCCAATAATGCCAACTCCCCCGGTGTATTGATATTAAGAAAAGCTTCCGGCTCATCCGCTAAATCCACCACTATGGCTCCCTGGGCATAACACCAAGGAGTCACCGCCCGTCCATTGTTGGCCAAATAATCAGCTAGGGTAGTAGCCAATTCTCGGTGCATTAGTAAACATAGAGGTTGGATCTGAGTACCGTCATGGGCAACGGCTAACCGTCCTCCTTCTTGCTGAATAGCAGTCCATAACCGTTGAGCTAAATTGTTCATGACGAGGGGGCAATCCACCGGCACGGCCAAAATCCACTCATGGGGAGCAATAGTAACCGCTGCCAGCAACCCTGCCAGAGGTCCCATGAAGTGGGGATGCTGGTCAGGGACTACTGGTACCCCCCAAGCGCCATAATCCTGGTGGTTACGGTTGGCACTAATCACCAGGGAAGCCACTTGAGGGCGTAATCGATCTAAAACATGGGCGATTAGGGGCCGGTTAGCCAGTTTTATGAGCCCTTTGTCCACACCTCCCAGTCGCTGACCCTGGCCGCCGGCCAAAATGACGCCAGTTAAAGGAGGAATAGGTGGTAGCAAGGTAGCTATCCTTTAATCTCTATTAATTCCGGCTCGTAGATTTTGTAATTTTACATATATCATCGCAGTCATTAAGGCATCATTAAGGGCATCGTGTTTTCCCACCATAGGTAAATCAAGGGCCTTCATAATGCTATCAAAACGAAGATCGACGGGTTGAGTTGGAATATGACCAATTTTAATATCATGATAAATACTTGAAACTTCTATTTGTCGATTGGGAAGGCGAATACCTAACCAAGGCCGCAAATATTTATTAACCATCGCTACATCAAATTCTAAATAATAACCAACTAAAGTACGATTACCAATAAACTCTATAAATTGACGAATTCCTTCTGCAGGATCCATCGCATCCATAAGATCGACGTGGCGTAAATGATGTATTTTGATGCTATCCGATGCAATAACCCCGCTGGGGCGCATATATAATTCTAACCGTTGACTAAGTAAAATTCGGTTATCTTTTATTTTTACGGCACCAATAGAAAGAATCTCTGCTTTACGGGGATCCAAGCCGGTAGTTTCACAATCAAAACAAACAACTTCCCCACTAGTATTTGGCTCGAATAAATACTCGTAGCCGGGATCGTTAAGCCGACGGCGATCAATGCGGGTACGTAACCAGGCAGGAATCACGAGTTTCGCTCCCGCAAATAATTGATGGCCCCTCCCATTATCAAACTATTCAAGTCAGTTTCTCCAAGTGGAAATGGTAGCTCACTAATTTTTTAAATGAATTAACAACCTTAAAAGCATCTCGTAATAAATCCCGTTCCTGTTTAGTCAAATCAGCAGGCCGTACATAGTTATCCAACGCAAGACCACTATCGTACTTATTGAGCATTCCCCGCAAACGAATTTCTGATAAAAAATCTAGCGCATCTATTAGCTCAGCACCAAAAGCGCGATCAAATGCCCGTGCTGCGATTAGTGCTTCAATGCGCTCTACCGTATTGGTTACGGTAATACCTTTTTGTAAAGCCATACTACGTATCCCATGGGTAATTGCAAAAATACCTCCTTTTTTAATATCTAACTCATCTTTATGGCCTTCTTTATCCACTACTAGATTAGCAAAAAAACCCAAGGGCGTATCAAAACTTAGGGTGGCTCGGGCAAAACGAGCGAGATAGGCATCATAGCCTACCAGCGCATCTTGCAAATATTCCCGTGCTTCTCGCAATAACTCACCATCACCTGCCACTGCTTGGGCATCAGCAAAAATAGCCATGTTCAATATTTCTTCACTTCCAGCATGGCTAATCCAATCACTGATTTGTTTCTTGTAAGCTGCTAAAGATTTGGCCCAGGCCGGGTTAGAAACCATAATATTGCCTGGGCAGGGGGGATAACCAGCATCCGCTAAAGCATCACTAAAACGTTGCGCAATAGCAGGTAAATCAGGATATTCAAAATCATCCCGTAAAATAATTGCATTATCCTGATCAGATTTAAGAATTTGTTCCGAGCGACCTTCACTACCCATGACTAATAAACAAGAATTAGCCAATAACTCAGGAGGGGCTAATAACTCATAGAGTTTACGGAATAATTTACGATTAAGTTCGCTTACCAAGCGATTAATATCCCGCATCCGTACGCCTTTCGCCGATAACATCTTCACAACACTGATTGCGTTATTACTTGCTTGGGCTAAATCAGCAATATTTTTCGCCCGCTCGACTTGCAAAGCAATTAAGTGGGAGTGATTAGAGAAAAAACTTAATAAATCTATTTGCTCCAGAATACCGATAATTTCTCCTTCACGAGTAATAACGATACGATTTAGCCCGTACCGAGTCATCATCAGCATCGCATTAAACAGGAAATCGCTTGCTTCTAAGGTAATTAAGGGAAAAGTGGCGATACTACCAATATCTTTTTCCGCAGCAACACCACGAATAATAACTGCGTCCCGCATATCGGTACCAGTGGCAATACCAATCTCATTTCCACGTCGCACTAACACTGAAGTAGATTTTTTTGCCTTCATGGCAATAGCAGCTTCCCGGATAGAAGTCCCTTCATCGACAAATACTGGTGGATGAACATAACCCTCATCAATTCGAGCAACCATGAAGGAAGCCAATTCACGAGTATCTTGGCTAGCGGAGCGTTTAGCTAATTTTTTAGTTAAATCTTCTGAATAATAAGCCAAAAATGCAGGTTGATTACGGCATAAATAGAAAAATACGTCCTTGGGTAGTAAATAACAAATCAATTCTTCATCGACGATAAAAAGATGCTTTGCCTGCCCAGACTCTCCTCTACCTAATAAAATAGTGGCATCAAAAATATCCTGGTGGGAATACATCGCCACGGTGCCATCTGGCCCGGACTCTTTTACCCGCCCTTTCACCACGAGATATAAAAAGTCAGGAGTCTGCCCCGGATGGATTAATACTTCACCGGTTCTAAAGTAGCCGACATCTAATGCTTCAACAACTCTATCCCGTTGGGCTTCTTCTAACCGATCAAAGGGGTGGATAGACTGAATAAAAGTATGTTGATCGACAATACTCACAATCAAACTCCTTCGCCGAACAAGGTCGCCCACCACAAAAAAACCCCTGGGTAGGTAGATCCCAGGGGTTGATCATCAAATAGCTAGACATGGGATCAGGTTAGACGTAGATAACCATCTCCCCTGTATTCCCATTCACAACTAGTGCTTATCCGTGGCACCAACAGCCCCAATGCCGGTTTGGCCCCGAACATATTGGCCTTCAAACAATTCCCGTTCTTTGGCTGCTTGGGCGCTACCATCCAACATGGAGCCAATTAGGATTCCCAAGAATGCCACCGTCATGGAATAGATAGCGGGGTACTTGGAACCAAAAATGGCGGTCTTGTTGCCTAGCACGTCAACCCATACTGCCGGCCCGATAACTACTAATACCGCTGCCGTTAACAGTCCCAGCCAGCCCCCTAACAGGGCACCCCGAGTGGTCATCTTCTTCCAGAACATGGAAACGATGAGGATGGGGAAATTGGCACTGGCTGCAATAGCGAAGGCTAATCCCACCATAAAGGCGATATTCTGCTTCTCGAACACGATACCAAGGGCAATAGCTATAATACCTAAACCGATAGTAGCAATCTTGGAAATCATAATTTCCTGACGCTCATCGGCCCGGCCATGGGCGATAACACTGGCATACAAGTCATGGGATAGAGCAGAAGCACCAGCCAGCGTTAAACCAGAAACTACTGCCAAAATGGTAGCGAAAGCGACGGCAGAGATGAAACCTAAGAATAGGTTACCACCCACGGCATGGGCCAAATGAATCGCCGCCATATTGCCGCCACCCTTCAATACTTTACCGGCTGCATCCAAATATTCTGGATTCTTGGAAACCAATACGATGGCACCAAAACCGATAGTGAAGGTCAGGATATAAAAATAGCCGATGAAACCGGTAGCATAAAACACCGACTTACGGGCTTCTTTAGCATCCGCCACTGTGAAGAAGCGCATCAGGATATGGGGCAGACCGGCTGTACCAAACATGAGCGCCAATCCAAGGGATACGGCGTCAATAGGATCGGCTACGAGACCACCTGGTCCCATAATTTTGTCATGGAGCGGATGGACTTCAATGGCTTTGGTGAATAAAGCTTCTGGGCTGAATCCCACAGAAGCCAAGGCCATAATAGCCATGAAAGTGGCACCCGACAGCAGCAATACGGCTTTGATGATTTGCACCCAAGTAGTGGCCAACATGCCACCGAAGGTAACGTAAAGGATCATCAAAATACCGACCATGACAACCGCATATTCGTAGGGTAAACCGAACAGCAATTTAATGAGCTGGCCAGCGCCTACCATCTGGGCAATTAGGTAAAGGATAACGGTGGTCAGAGTACCAAAGGCAGATAGGGTACGAATGGACGTCTGACTAAAACGGTAAGAAGCAACGTCAGCAAAGGTATACTTACCCAGATTCCGCAGTGGTTCAGCCACCATAAACATAATGATAGGCCAACCAACCAAAAACCCAATGGAGTAAATCAGACCATCGTAGCCTTTGGAATAAACCAGGGCGGAAATTCCCAAAAAGGAAGCGGCCGACATATAGTCGCCAGCAATAGCTAATCCGTTTTGGAAGCCAGTAATTCCACCTCCGGCAGCGTAGAAATCTTTGGCCGTTTTAGTACGCCGAGCAGCCCAATAAGTGATGAATAAAGTAACCGCAACGAAGGCGATAAACATCACGATGGCGGAGATATTCAGCGGCTGCTGCTCCGCCTGGCCTGATAAGGCATCGGCCAAAACGGTATTACCGAACAGCGTAGCGATGATACCAATCAAGAAGGTTAAATTTCTCACTTCACATCCTCCTTAACCTGCTGAATAAGCTCGTCAAATCTACTATTAGCCCGTACCACATAAATACCGGTTAAAATAAAAGCAGACACAATAACAGCGATTCCTACGGGAATTCCCAAGGTAATCTTGGTGTTGGGGCCCAAAGGTGTAGCCAGCAAACCTGGATTAAAAGCGATTACCAAAATGAAGCCATAATAGATGACCAACATGATAATCGTTAGTAACTTGGCAAAAGCGGAGCGCTGAGATACTAGCTCCTGATACTTTGGATTACTTTTTACGCGAGCAACTAAGTCATGTTGCATAGCTCTCCCCCTGTTCAGGCGATACGCGGCGTGGAACATCGTCGTCAACGGGGAGGAGTAGTTGCCGCAAATCTCTCCCCCCTCCCCGAATGCTTTGGGGCCGCCCTCCTGGCCGTGGACAGGGGGAGTATAGGCTGGCTGCACCAGATAAGGCTATTGCTTCCCCCCCTAAACAACGGTGTTTTCCCTCCTCTATCCTCCCCAGTAGCGTCCCCTCTGGGGCTGTGATTGAATTCTCCCCGTTGTTCCCCAACCCTTTTTAAGGATTGCCCCATGACCGTGCAGACCGTCGCTACTCATCCCTTCCCTGGTCAGCGCCCCGGCACTTCGGGTCTACGCAAAAAAGTCACTGTGTTCCAGCAACCCCACTATCTGGAAAATTTTGTTCAAGCGGTCCTGGATACCCAAACCGGCCTCGTGGGTCATACCTTAGTGGTGGGAGGAGACGGGCGTTATTACAACCGCACCGCCATTCAAACCATCCTGCGAATGGCAGCAGCGAACGGAGTGGGACGGTGCTTGGTGGGGCTCAACGGTATTTTGTCCACGCCAGCAGCGTCCTGTGTCATTCGCAAGCATAGTGCAGCCGGTGGACTTATTCTGTCCGCTAGCCATAACCCTGGTGGCCCTGACGGCGATTTTGGTATCAAATTCAATATCGCCAACGGTGGGCCCGCGCCGGAAAAAGTTACTGAAGCCCTCTATGCCCGGACCCAGACCATCGACCGTTATCTCACCCTAGCAGACATTCCTGAGGTCGATTTAACCACTGTAGGTTCCAGTCGTTTGGGAAATATGGCGGTGGAAGTAATTGATTCTGTCGCGGATTATGCGGCCCTTATGGAATCGTTGTTTGATTTCGCGGCTATCCGCGCCCTCTTTCACAACGGTTTCACCCTGCGTTTTGATGCCATGCACGCCGTTACCGGCCCCTACGCCCATACCATCCTGGAAGATCGGCTGGGAGCACCTGCCGGCACGGTTATGAACGGTATTCCCCTGGAAGATTTTGGCGGCGGTCACCCTGATCCCAACTTGACTTACGCCGCCGATTTAGTTGCTCTGCTTTACCAGGATAACGGCCCAGACTTTGGTGCGGCTTCCGATGGGGATGGAGACCGCAACATGATTCTGGGACGGAATTTCTTTGTTACCCCCAGCGATAGTTTGGCCGTCATCGCGGCTAATGCCCAAGCGTTACCTGGCTATCGTCAGGGATTGGCCGGTATTGCCCGTTCTATGCCCACCAGCGCCTGTCTCTTATACACATCTGACGCTGCCGACGATACTCCTTG
>CAWUNB010000063.1:0-9984 GCA_963923745.1 uncultured Thiotrichales bacterium | reverse complement strand
TACACAAGGAGTATCGTCGGCAGCGTCAGATGTGTATAAGAGACAGGCTCGCGGTAATTGTTACCGGCTAACATCCGATAAATTCTGGTGTCTTCCCCATACCAAACGACCCAATTGGTGGAGGGAAGGACAACGGCAGCGGAGTCGAGGGGAGGCAGGTCTTCTCGTATTTTCGGGCTACGCTGCCAGTTCCAGGCAAATGCCAGCAGAATCGCCACCAATGCAGGAATCACTGGTAACAAACGAGAATTCACAGCCCCACCCCTCTCGGTTGAAGAGTTAAGGGAATTAAATTATTTAATCCGAATAAAATCATCAGGTTATCTAGTTAATGGCTGAATAAAAATGCAGGTGCCCCAACATACAAACGATGACCATTCTGCCACCGTCTGTCCCCCAAGTGACGGGGTAGAGCAGCATAACCGGCACATGATAGGACGACCAAGCGAACAGTGCCATCCGCGTTAGCTTGAAATGGGCAAATTTCGCCTTTGAAACTTGCTGAAATCAACAAACTCCCGGTTGTCACCTTAACCCTGGAAGACTTAAAGTCAACGCCCCTCAGTGCGAGCTGGGACCTACTGAGGTGGGTTACCGTCAACCGGGGGGACACACTCTACCCCCCACTGATTAGGAGGATCTGTGACAAATTACCCTCCAATCCTTGCATTTCACCTTTTGTCGCTAGCCCTGTTAACCGGGGAAAGTTTTGCTGCCCCGGCTTCTTCCCCAGAGGCACCGCCTACTTCCGCTGAGGAGAGGCTGACCATCCGTAGCCAGTTATTACTGGAGCGAGATGTTAGGCTGCTCACCGAGGTTGCTGCTAAACATCTAGATAGCTTACTAGGCCCACTGTTCGAGGATTATCATGCCAGGGTAGGGGATTTTGCCACTTGGGCTTTTCAGTGGCGCACAGGTTACGCCCTACTCCGCCGTGGAGTCTTTGCCGTCGCTACTGCCCCCTTTAGCGATCCTCCTTTCGCAGATCACGTCTCTTCGGCCTGGAATGATCTCATTGCCGCTAAATTTGAGGAATTGGTGCTACGTCCTGCAGGGGGAACAGCGGCACTTCACTCGGTTCGCAATCGTTGGTTGATTTATCTGAACCCCGTGATGGATGCAGTCATGACGGACACCCTACTTACCGCTTCCCTTCTACGGGGGCGGGAACCTCCCTCGCGAGAGATCTGGAATCGAGGAGACGCTCTTTCCCCTTTTAGGGATGAAGATGAAGCACCGCTGCTGGAGGCTGTGGGAACAGCGTCAAACCCGGTAAAAGCCCGCATGGTACGTCCTTTGTTCACTCGCTTTACCATCAGACCCCAAATAGCCGCTGCTGTGGCTGCCACCGGACAGAATATAGGGACGTTAGGAGGGTTAAGCGACCTTGGGATAATCGGTAGCGTTGCCAGTCTGGCAACGACTATAGGTGCTTTTTTAAGTATCGATTATATGATTAGCCGCGCTGATGCCACCCTGCACCAGGATGATCTGGAGGCAGAAATCCATCGCGTGTTGGAAAACGAGCATGCCGCTCTGCGGGAATCTTGGTTAGCTACCATACAGACAGAAATCGACAGACGGGTAGCTGTTGCTCGGCTATTGCTAGACGAACCGTCTTCAATCAAGGGCGAGAATCCAGAGCCAATAGCGCCTGGAAAGGACCGTCGGATCCCGGATTAGCCAATTCAACCCGTAGGTCAGCGAAATACTCATTGGTGCCTTGCACAATTATGGGATGGAGCTGTTCGCGGGTTTTTCCGAAATCTCGGGCCTCCAACGCGATCCAGGTGCTCCACACAAAAGTCTCCCAGATAAGCCAGCCAATTAGCGCACCGGAAAGGTTGATGGGGATAAATCCAGAGCGAATCAGAAGGATAAGCACAATCCAGTAAGCAACGTAACTCCCGTAGTAAGTCCAGACGTTGCTTCCCACGTTGAACATGCTCTTTCCTGTGGGTAGGTAGAGCTTATCTAAGCGACTGGCAAGGGTTGGATAGCTGCTAAAGCGGGACTCCAGCGCAGCACCCACTGCTTCTCCCAAACGATCCCGCACAGGATCAGGTCCTGCCAGGGCTGACAGAGAAACCCGGATGGGTCCCTGACCTGGTGCCTCTACCTGAATAACCGGGAGGGTGTTGAGGTAGCGCCGCCACTCTGAAAAGGAAACATTACGGGTTTCCTGTAAGTCTTGTAACGCTACAGCAACTTGACTCCCGTAATACCGTGCCGTCTCCCGTCCTATCTCCCTCAGGGCCTGACGAGTAGCCAGCGGGGTCATGACATGCCTATCAAACCCATCGTTAAAGGTCGCCATCAAGGTTTGGGCGGCAGTGTCTTGCTGATGTTTGCCACCCAGCACTTCCCTGAGCCAACCAAAAGCAAACGTGTTGTAAGCTTCAATTTCTTCTAATTTGCGTCGCCCAAAAGAAAGATAGTAAGGGACAAAATCGCTCTCTACTCGCCTATTAAGCTTCCCTAGTAAGGCAGTCACTCGTTCTTGAGCCAAGGCTATGGAGTCTCGACGGGCATTTGCGAGCAAACTGGTAATTTGGGGCTCAAGGGACAACGCGGACAGGCTACCGCGAAGCCCAACAGACGTTGGAGAAAGAGAGGACTGGGACGGAGTGGCAGCGATAGGGAGAGAGGATGGGGGCGGCAGATCAGGTGAACTGGCCACTAACAATGCTAACCCAACCAGAAATAGCCCCACCAACCACACAGGATGACGCCACGACGCCCAACTACTTAGCCGAGCGATCAGCCCCTCCCACAGGCCAACCACCCACCTTCGCAAAAAAACGACCCCTGGAGAAGAGGATCCCGGCCACCCACCTCCTCCAGGCGAAACTCCAGCCCCCTCTCCTTCTTCAAAGGGGGTTGAAGGGGGCCTGAAGGAAGTTAAGACGCGAGTTGTGCGGCGAAAACTCATCTAAGGGTGACGTCGTTAGCATCCGCCTGACCAGAGAGCTGGCCACGGATGTGAGACCAGGACATACCCACCGCCAGAACACTCCCCGCCAACGTTAGCGTAACGGTAACCCACGACCACGTAGTTAAGGAGCGGAGATAGCCATGATCCACTAAAGCCCACACCACTGAGGCGAAAAAAGCCACAGTGGTCAGTATACCCACCCGCCCTAATGATCGGGCGCTTGCAAACACATACGTTAGGATGGCAATGCCCAACACCATCCCCACCAACACCTTAAGGGACCAGCGACTATCCGTTGATTCCAGCAACCAGTGCACGTAGGAATGGCCGCTTGGGTTATAAGCAGCCAGCACTAAGAACAGCGCTCCCAGCCAGCGGCTAGTCATCCCTTTGGCACCGAAACCACCTACCGCAGACATCGGTCATTACCCCCTAACATACCCGGACTCGACAATGTATGGAGCGCCCTCAGAGGACCGTTACTCACCACTTCGAGACCCTTTGCAATGGAGCCACCATCATACGGATCCCACTCACTTCTGGAACAGTACCCTTGTCTCATGCAATGCAAAAAAATTGATCAACTGCCGATTATAACACAAATTTATTAAGGTATTTTCCATGCGCCCAGCAACAGAAACGGCAAGTATAAACCACAGCAAGGGCTATCCACTGCTTCTGCAAAATACATGGTCCATGACACTTGCTACATCTCCTCCGAACTTAACACAAAAAATTCCACGGCAACTGGATGGATCTCCTATGCTAATGGGGTATGATGTTATCTCTAATTAGCTATACACTTTAGCGTGTACTATCCCTTTTGGGTAGTAACTACAAAAAGTCTAGGAGGTGAATCATGCTAAAAATCGTCATTCATCCAACCAACCAGGGAAGCCTTTGGATAGCCAGGGCTCCGGAGTCCGTGGGTTTAGAAGGACAGGGAGCGACCAAAGTAGAGGCCATCCTTCAGTTAAGGACTCAAGTCCAACAGCAGCTAACAAATTCATTTCATGAAAAGCTTCAGGGAAGCCGCTCCCATACGGTAAAGGCATAGGGCCAGGGATGCCTGCCATCGGCGGAATGGGTTTCTCGAAGCATCTCGCACCATTCCGTCCTATCCCAATGGGGAAAGAAAGTATCTCCCTCCACGTCCCCGTCAATGTAGGTGAGGTATAACCGACTCGCTCTGGAAAGGGCCTGAGCGTAAAGACTAGCGCCGCCGATGACCATCAGCTCCCCCCCCTTCCCTTCCAAAGCCAACGCTGCGTCTAGAGATCCCACTTTCAGTACTCCCTCTGGGTGATAATGTTCGTCTCGGCTTACCACGACATTTTCTCGTCCAGGCAAAGGACGCCCTAAAGAAGCAAAAGTAAGCCGCCCCATCACCACCGTATGTCCCCAGGTCAATTGACGGAAATAGGCCAGATCAGCGGGTAAATGCCAAGGCATGCGATTCTGTCGGCCAATAACACCATTACGGGCCACAGCAGCGACCAAAGCGACAGGAGACACCCTACCCCCCTAAATTGATCAAGAAGACCGATCCACTAACGGAATAGAGTTTTCTTCAAAATACTCCCCATCCTCTGAATCCAACTCGGACACCAAGTCCACGGGAACTCGGGATACCCGACGAGGACAGGCCTCTGCGAAGACTTCGTTCATCGTCTGAATAAAATCTAAGAGACGGGGATCTCGTACCTGGTAATAAACTCTATTGGCTCGCTTGCGGGTCATTAGTAATTCCCTGCCCCGTAATACCGCCAAGTGTTGAGAAGTCGTGCTTTGGGGAAGCGCAACCAATTCAGAAATTTCCTGAACACTCAACGCTTGGTTTCCCAATAAGGCCAGTATATTCATGCGCACTGGGTGACAGATCGCCTTCAGAGATAGACAAGTGCGCTCAATCTCCCCTTCATCAAAGGGGGTTACAACGCAATGCTCCCCGTTGTTCATAGCTCTCCTCTCCACCACTTTCCGATGTTGTCAGCAACGGGGCAGGACGCGCCCGTAACCCTCTCGGATTTGCAATGAGGAAAGTTAACACTAGTTGGCTATTTTGGGGAATGTATTGCGTATAAATTGCGTGGAAAATTATCTAACTAACCGGCGCAAAGTTGATACAGTTACCCAATCTATTTCTAGAGGATCTCCCTGTAATACCTGACAAGGCATACCAGGATCCCCCAAATGATCTACCACTAATTTAGCACCTGTAAAATCCTGATGGCGAGTATAGTCGTTTGCTGTAACTAAAACAGAAAGATTCGCTGCTAATGCAGCCCGCAATCCATTATCTGAATCTTCAAAAACCAAACACTCCTTTGGGGAGACACCTAATTGCTCCATCACATAAAAATAAATATCCGGCGCAGGTTTTTTCTTGGGAACTATGTCCCCCGCACCAATGCAGGCAAACCAATCCCGTCCTTCCTCACCTAAATTAGCATCCAGTAGCGCCGTTACATTATGGGGGCTAGTAGTAGTGGCAATTGCTAAACGCAATCCTTCACTTTTGGCTTCTTGTAGTAAACGCATTATACCTGGTCGCAATGGAATACCATGGTTAGCCACCAACTCTGCAAATAATTTTGTTTTTTTTGTATAGAGGTCAGCAATTAAGCTGGAAAAATTTGAATCCTGCTGAAAATCAGGACGATAACGGGAAACATAAAAAGCCATACGCTCTTTACCTCCCGTAACTTGTAATAATTCTTCATATAACTCAGTAGACCATACCCAGTCTAATCCTGCTTGAGCAAAAGTTTTATTATAAGCTGCACGATGACCATCACGCTCAGTGTCTGCTAAAGTACCATCTACATCAAAAATCAATGTTGTTAAACTCACTATTATTCTCCTTTACTAACGAATGCTATTGAACAATGATAAATTAGCTATTCGAGTGTAAGTAGATTGAGCGGCCTGAAGAGTCAAAAGCTGCTTATTTAAATCTGAAACAGCGCTAGTATAATCTAAATCTTGTAAATTAGAAAGGGTAGATTGCAGTTGTAGAGAAAAATCTTCATTGGCGGATTGTACACCATCTAAACGAGACAACCGAATTCCCACTGCAGATCGAGTATCACTAATACGACCACTCGCTTGATCAATGTCTTGCAAAAAATGAGCAGCAGCATCTGCTATGGACTTTCCTGCATCACTACCTGTTGCATTTTCTAAAATATCAGCAAATTGTGATAAAGTAGAAAAAGCATCTTGGTGAGTATTAGGTTTAATTGTGAAAGTGTCACCAACAGCAGGTTGTCCTGCGATGGAAATTTGTGCATTATCGAATTCAATCGGTTCATCTGACTGATAATTATTCTTTGCTACAACATTACCACTACTATTACGAACTTCATACTGTGGAATGATATTTATTTTATAAATACCTGGTTGCCAGGTTGCTGAATCTACTACTGTAGCATCTCCTATTTCACCAGAACCTATATTATTTGAAGTAGGTCCCGTTATTAAATCTGCTTGATCAACTCCTAATTTTACGGTGAATCCATCTTCTGCCGCAGGTTGACCAGTAATATTAGTTTGAACCCCCATAAATTCGATCGGATTGCCACTTTGATAATCTCCATTACCAACGAGAGTACCGCTAGCATCTCTTACTTCGTAGCGAGCAGAAATAGTTAGTTGATAATTGTCTTTTAATCCGATAGCTGTATCTTTCATCGTATCGGAAGTAATGGTACCATTGCCAACATTTTTGGTATCAGCAGCTGTTTTGGCATAAACACTAGGGATAGCCATGAAAACATCCCAACCCGTATCCCCAGTAGCCATCTGTTCGGTTTCTCCTACCTGAAGAAATCGCTGATTTTGGTCTCCTAGATAGTGCACATTACCATCAGTAGATGAAGAAAATGGCCGAGTCTGGCTACGATATCCAGAAAATAGGTATTCACCATTACCATCCTTAGTATTGGCTAAACTCATCATCGCATCTAAATTTTGTCTTACTTCTTCAGCAATAGCTCTCCGATCAGAAGATCGAATAGTTGGATTATTAGACTGTATTGCTAGCTCCCGTACTCTTTGCATGACATTTTCTACTTGAGATAATGAGCTTTCTTCAAGACTTAATCGATCTTTAGCTGATTTGGCATTACTGTTATATTGAGTTGTACTAGCTACCGCCTGGCGCAACACCTCTATTTTACTTGCACCAGAAGGATCATCAGCCAAATTAGTCAATCGGTGCCCGCTACTAATCTGCATATCCGTTTTACTGACTCGTGACTGGGCATCCATCAAGCCAGCGACGCTACGCTCGTGGAACATAGAGGTAGATATACGCATGACTTAACCCTCCGTTCTTTAGATAAAGCTAATTACATTGATTTTTAACATCATTAGCGGCCCACAACCCCTAAGATGGACTGAAACAAAGTATTAGCGGTTGCAATAACTTGCGCAGATGCTTGATAGGCCTGCTGATAGCGCAGTAAATCAGCAGCTTCTTCATCCAAATTGACACCTGATATTGATTCCCGATTAGCTTTTGCCTGACTTAACAAAGCTGTTTGTGCGGTTAAATCGGTTTTTGCTCGGCGGGCAGAAACACCCACTTCACTGATCACTGATCCATAACCTCCCTGAAATGTGGTATTACCCTTATCTAATCTATTTTCACTTTGCATACTTGCTAAAGCCAACATATTACGGTTATCACCACTGCCTGCTTGATTATAACCCACAGTAAAGCTATCGCCTGGCTTCGGATTGCCAGATAACGTCACTCGATACCCGAAATCATGAATTGATTCTGAATTCGATCCGACTGCTGGAAAAACTTCAGTACCAGTGCCCGTGGCAGAATTATAAGGAATTCTCCCTTGCTCATCCCCAATACCATCGATCAGTACTGGATTATTAGGATCACTATTATCATACAAGGAATAACTAACCCCTATATCTGGGTCTAATTCATTAAATTTTATTAATAGCGGAGGAGTTAAAGTACCAGGCGTTGAAGTAAAAGCAGCATTGGTAGGATCAACAACTTGACCAGCGCTGATATGACCATCGCCGATGTTATTTTTAGTGAGTGCAGTAGTAACGGGGCTACCGGCTGCTAGCTTATTTGGGTCTTGAATTAAAACCTGCATTCCATCTGCAGCTACTCGAGTTGGGCGTACTAAAAAACTATCCCCTGGTTCTCCTGTTCCTGACTTAACACTTAGACTAAATCCATCAACTTCAACAGGTAGTGTTTCTGGAGGATCGAGAGTATTATCAATTGTTTTTACAACACTACCATCACTAAGCCTAGTAATGCTGTAACCGGTCTCAGTAACATCTACTTGATAATTGCTATTTGTTAATGCATTAGCATTGGTAACAGTAGCAGATAATTTTAATGCCAGTGTAGGATCACTGCTATTGCTATTTCCCACCCTTGGTGCAACTTCTGCCTCTCCGGCCTTAAATAAATCACCACCTAACTCCCCATTGCGATCGATACCCATTTTATGTTGAGTGTTAACATCTTCAGCCAATCCAGCCGCAATTCTTCCCAAGCTATTGCGCGTAGGCTCTAATACCTCATCTCGGAAGCGTAGCAATCCCCCTATGGAACCCCCGTCAATTTGACCAGAAATAGATCCTTGGCTTTCGGCTCCCTTTAAACCAATTTCCAAACGAGATAAATTATAAGGATTACTAACAACTGCGAGCTGTTGTATTTGAGTACCTATTACCAAACCCTGTCCTTTGCCAACAAAAACACTCATACTCCCATCGCCCTGAATCATTGTCCTCACTGGTACTTTTTCAGCTAATTGCCGTAAAACTTCATCTCGTTGATCTAATAAGTCATTAGGTTCACCCCCACCAACCATACCTCGAGCATCGGTAATAGCTGTATTTAGGGTAGCGATATGCTCAGCAAGATCATTAACTTGAGAAACTTGGGAACGTAACTCGCTGTTAACGCGGTGATCTATATCATTCAACCGCTGGCCTTGAGTATTCATACGCCGCGCTAAAGTTTCGCTAGCACCCAAGAGAGTTTGCCGACTGGCTGTAGCAGTGGGGTTATCAGCGACATCGGAGACAGATGAGAAAAAGTCTTCTAGAGCAGGAGACAAACCTGTGCTGGAATCTGCTAAGAGATTATCCACTTCATCACTCAGACCACTTAGCGTGTCCACTTGACTATGGCTAGAAGTTACATTGCGCAGATCCCGCGTCACTAAATCGTCATAATTCCGTCGTATCTCTGTGACTTCTACGCCGGATCCCAGATAGCCGACACCAGTTGCAGAGGCGGGACGGGTGGCGCTAGTAACTACTTGGCGAGAGTAGCCGGGGGTATCAACGTTAGCGACATTATGACTGACAGTAGCCAGGGCCCGGCCTGCCGTTAATAGCCCGGAAACACTGACATTAAGTAAATCGGCCATGGGATCCTCCTCCGCTGAAACGCTCCATCCCTACTGCACATAGCGGGCCACATCAGCCCTCTATCTCAAAACGACGGGACGCAGCTACATTAGCGGCCAAACAAGGAGGAATTAGAGGAAGAGATTTAAGTACCTCGATAGCCTTCGGTGACTTCCTGGAAGGTACTGCCTTGCATAACGGCAGTGACCTTACGAGCGTAAGCTGGATCGGTGGCATAACCCGCTTGTTGTAAACCGGATAGGAAGGCTTGAGGATTGGCCCCGTGGGATAGCGCTTCCTGATAGCGGGGGTTACTGCGGATGAAACGGGCATAATCGGCAAAGCTTTCATCAAAAGAACCGTAAACCCGAAAAGGATCTCGGCGGCGCACCGCAACTCCGTCCTCATACTCCAAAGTAGAAACCACCGTGCGATCTCCTTGCCACCGTGAGTCGGCTTTAATCCCAAACAAGTTGTAACTGTTGGTACCATCCGAGCGCTGGGGAGTCGATCGCCCCCAACCACTCTCCAGAGCGGCTTGTGCAACAAGAACAGCGGGATCCACGCCTAGCTCAGCGGCCGCTTTACTCGCAGCAGGCCAAACCTGGTCGACAAATTCTTGCGGAGTGTTGGGTCGGTTAGTA
>CAWUNB010000062.1:0-10001 GCA_963923745.1 uncultured Thiotrichales bacterium | reverse complement strand
GGTCATGGGGGCAGATGTACATGCAGGCGGTCTTGTCCTGACCCTTGCAGCCGTCACACTTGTCGGTGCGCACGAAGGTTGGCATTGCGTCTCTCCGGGTTTTTGTCTACGACTCAACGAACAACTAAGGGGCGCGGCGGGGCCGCAGTCTCTCGGGGCCTACCTGGCCGAATGGCCAGACAACTTGACCTCGACCTTCTCGTGGGCCTGCAGGCTGGCGTAATACTCCCGCAGGATAGCGAGTACCTCGGGACGGCTGAACTCGGGAGGAACCTCTCCATTTTCGGAAAGGGCCTTGCGCAGCTTAGTCCCGGACAGCAATAGACGATCCGCGTCGCCGTGGGGGCAGGTCTTCATCGAGGCCATACCACCGCACTGGTAGCACCAGAAGGTCCAGTCAATCTTCAGAGCCTTGGTTTCCAAGGCATCCTTGGGGATGTCATCAAAGATGTGATGGGCATCGAAGGGGCCGTAATAAGAACCGACACCGGCGTGATCCCGTCCGACAATCAGGTGAGAGCAGCCGTAGTTTTGACGGAACAGCGCGTGAAGCAGGGCTTCCCGGGGACCGGCATAACGCATATCCAGAGGATAACCGGCCTGAACGATGGTGTCCTTAACAAAGTACTTGTCTACCAAGGTATCAATGGCGTTGGCCCGTACTTCAGCAGGGATATCACCGGGCTTCAACTTACCCAACAGGGAGTGAATCAGCACGCCGTCACAAATTTCCACGGCGATCTTCGCCAGGTATTCGTGGGAACGATGCATGGGATTACGAGTTTGGAACGCCGCGACCGTGCTCCATCCCTTAGATTCAAACAGCGCCCGGGTCTCCGCCGGGGTCATAAATAAGGCACCGTATTTGTCGGCAAAGTCACCGGTAGACAGCACCTTTACCGGACCGGCTAAATTAACCGGACCCTGCTCCATCACCATCTTAACGCCAGGATGTTCGGCATCGGTGGTCTTGTAGACCATGATGCATTCGTGTTCCTTGTCGATGGCATACTTCTCGGTGACCTTCATGGTCCCCATGATTTCATCGGTTTCACCGTCCACCAGGGCGACATCGGCACCCACTTTAATGCCATCGGCGGTAGCCTGGTCGGTGGAAAGCGTGACAGGAATGGGCCAGAAAAGACCGCTGGCCATTTTGTAGCCGTCGCACACGCCTTCCCAATCGGCCCGAGTCATGAATCCATCGAGGGGAGTAAACCCACCGATGCCCATCATGATGAGGTCGCCGGTTTCGCGAGAGGACAAACGCACTTTCGGCAGGGTGGCCGCCCGCGCCAGCTCGGCCTTCAGGGCCTCGCCTTGGAGCAACAGGGGCTTTAGTTCACCACCGCCATGGGGTCTGACTAGCTTCGACATGACACTCCTTCATCTGGCCCCGGGGAAGGGGCATCGGTTGGCCCGGTTATTCTGGACGCGCAACCATACGTCTTTGCCCTAATGGACGCCAAACAGTATTACTCGCGCAAGTATAAAACTCTTCTATTGTCTCGCCTATCACGACGTTCAGTCTAGGACCTAGGTGAACTCCCCAAAAAATAGCGATTAATCCTGGTACGACTCCCTTCATCCGAAGCTCACCAAGGAGGGTGAATGAGCCCCGTGCCCGGTTGCGTAGCAAAGCAGAGGGCGGTAATTATTTCTCACTGGTAGACTGCTATAGCTCGGTATAACTCCCATACAGCACGATTGCCCTGGGGTACCTACTTTGAAACGCTGTCATTTGCTGCTGCTCACTGCTGTGTTTACCACCCATCCTGCTATACCTTCTGGTCTGGATTTGACGCTGCCAGACATAGGAGAGTCATCGGGCCAATACCTTTCTCCAGAAGAAGACCGCCGCTTAGGGGACGCCTTTATGCGCACCCTACGCCGCTCCATGACGTTTGCAGAAGATCCAGTGGTGGCGGAATACCTAGGCGCGATAGGGCAGCGCATCGTGGCGGCCAGCGATGCCGCAGGTCAAGCCTTCAGCTTTTTTGTGGTGGACGATCCCACTATTAATGCTTTTGCCGGGCCAGGGGGGCACATCGGCGTCAATGCAGGGCTGATACTGGCCACCGATACCGAGAGTGAGTTGGCAGCAGTTCTAGCCCATGAAGTTGCCCATGTCAGCCAACATCATTTGGCTCGTACCGCTGAAATGTCCAGTCAATTGAGTATCCCAACCCTGGCAGCTATGCTGGCCGCTGCTGTGTTGGCCAGCCAAGGGGGAGGGCAAGCGGGCCAGGCTGCTTTGGCAACAGTGATGGCCGGATCCACGCAACTACAACTGGATTTCATTCGAGGCAACGAACAGGAAGCCGATCGAGTTGGTATCCAAGCTCTGGAACGATCGGGCTTTGATCCTCGCGCCATGCCTGGTTTCTTTGAGCGACTTCAAGCAGCTTCCCGCTACGATGTAGGTACCCTTCCCGAATTTCTTCGTACTCATCCAGTAACGGAGTCCCGCATTGCTGACGCACGCAACCGGGCGGAGCAACGGAGTTATCGACAGTACCAGGACTCCCTGGGCTACCACCTGGCACGGGTCCGCCTCAAAATCCGTACCCTCCGTAATCCCCATCAGGCGGTAACCGAGTTGGGACAAGCTCTGAAAAACGGCCAATACCGTAATCCAGCAGCGGCCCACTACGGCTACGCCTTGGCCCTATTGGCTGCGCGGGACTATTCCCAGGCTAAAACCGAAATAGATCGGCTTCTGGTCGCCGATCCGGAACGGATTCCCTACTTGGTCACCCGGGCTGATATTGAACTGGCTGCTGGACATAGTGAGGCCGCCATCAAGATTTATCACGATGGCTTACGTCTTTACCCTGGCAACTCTTCTCTGACCATCAGCGCCGCCCAAGCCCTGCTACAAACGGGGCGCTCCCGGGAAGCCCGGGACCAGTTGCGCAGTTACGTCAAAGAACACCCCGGTGATCCTGCCCTTTACAAACTACTGGCCCGTGCTGAGGGGGAAGCCGGTGGTAACACCGCTGCCCGAGAAGCGGTGGCGGAGTACCTCTACCTAACCGGTGAAACCCGTGGAGCCATTGCTGAGTTACGCAAAGCCATCGCTGATAGTCAGTTAGACTTTTACACCGGGTCCCGATTGGATGCCCGCTTAAAAGAGTTGGAAGAAGAATGGGAGCGGGAAAAAGCCAAGCGTTCAAACCGAACACCCCTTACCGATGTAACTTCTCCGCTGCCTCCAGGGTATTCTCCAGCAGTGTGGCTACGGTCATAGGTCCAACGCCTCCAGGGACTGGAGTAATCCAACTCGCTCGTTGTTGGGCGGTAGCAAATTCCACATCTCCCACCAATTGGCCACTGGGCTGCCGATTGATACCCACGTCAATGACTAGCCCATCGGGTCGGATCCACTCTCCCTTGATCAGCTCTGGTCGGCCCACTGCCACCACGAGGATCTCTGCCCGCGCCACCTGAGTGGGAAGATCCCGAGTAGCGCTATGGCAAACCGTCACTGTGCAACCGGCCATCAGCAGCTCCAAAGCCATGGGCCGTCCTACAATGTTGGAGGCTCCCACCACCACCGCTTCCTTCCCCCGCAGGACCACTCCGGTGGAATCCAATAGAGTCATTACCCCTCGGGGTGTACAAGGACGGAGCACTGGAATACGCAAAGCCAATCGGCCCACGTTGTAGGGATGAAAACCATCTACGTCTTTGTCTGGGTGGATGTGCTCCACCACAGCTTCCTGATCGATATGGGAAGGTAGGGGCTGTTGCACCAAAATCCCATCCACCATGGGATCACCGTTAAGGCGATCGATCAGGGCCAGTAGCTCTTGTTGGGAAACTTGGCCAGGCAAATCGAAGGACAGGGAATTAACCCCAGCTTCTAGGCAGGCACGCCGTTTATTGCGCACATAAACCTCAGACGCGGGGTTACGCCCCACCAGAATCACGGCTAATCCCGGTGCCCGGAGACCGTTGGACAGGCGTTGTTCCACCCGCTGTCTAACTTGGTGACGCACCTGGGCTGCAATGGCTTTACCGTCAATAAGTTGAGCCGTCACAGGGCACCTCAGCCGTTATCCGCTAGACGATATTCCGCCGATCTGGCATGGGCGGTTAATCCTTCCCCTCGAGCCAGAACGGAGGCAGTACGTCCCAGGGTGCGAGCACCCTCCTGAGAAACCAGGATCAAACTGCTGCGCTTCTGGAAGTCATAGACTCCAAGGGGGGAACTGAAGCGGGCGGTGCGGGAAGTGGGAAGAACATGATTGGGGCCGGCGCAATAATCTCCTAGCGCTTCAGCGGTATAACGACCCATGAAAATGGCACCGGCGTGGTGAATCTGGAGAGCCAGGGTTTCGGGATCTGTTACCGACAACTCCAGATGTTCCGGGGCGATGTAATTGGCCACCGCGATAGCTTCCGCCATATCCTTCACCTGAATAAGCGCCCCTCGGGTGTTAATGGACTTGGCGATTATCTCCCGCCGCTCCAAAGTAGGAAGTAAGCGATCGATGGCTGCCGCTACTTGGTCTAGAAACTCTCCATCGGGGGAAACCAAAATGGATTGGGCATCTTCATCGTGTTCCGCCTGGGAGAACAAATCCATGGCGATCCAGTCTGGGTTAGTAGCACCATCACACAAAATAAGAATTTCCGAGGGACCGGCAATCATATCGATGCCCACGGTACCAAACACCATGCCCTTGGCAGTGGCGACGTAGATGTTCCCGGGACCGACGATTTTATCCACTTGAGGAATGGTGGCCGTGCCGTAGGCCAAGGCGGCTACTGCCTGGGCACCTCCTACGGTGAAGGCTCGGTCTACTCCAGCCACAGCAGCGGCAGCCAGTACCAACTCGTTCAGTTCCCCACCCGGAGCAGGAACCACCATGATCAGTTCCCCGACTCCAGCCACCTTGGCAGGAACAGCGTTCATCAGCACCGAAGAGGGATAGGCCGCCTTACCCCCTGGGACGTACAACCCTACCCGGTCTAGAGGGGTGACTTGTTGACCCAATACTGTGCCATCGGCCTCGGTGTAACGCCAAGAAGCTAGACGCTGGTGTTGGTGGTAGGCCCTAATCCGTTCCGCCGACAGTTCCAAGGCTTCCCGCTGCTGGGCCGGAATAGTGGCCAGGGCGTGTTGCAAACGAGTTTGGGACAACTCCAGTTGTGCCGCATGTTCCACTGGGTAACGATCGAAACGACGGGTGTATTCCAATACCGCTAGGTCACCTTGCTGACGAACCGCAGTCAAAATATCTCGAACAGTGCGATTTACTCCCTCATCAGATACCCCCTCCCAAGCCAGTAGCCTGGCTAGGTGGGACCAAAAATCAGTGGTGGTAGTAGATAAGCGCTTGATATCGCTCATGGTGGAAAGTCCGTGGTATGGGAAAGGCAGTTATTATCGAGTGAGCTATCGTGAATAGTGGTACAAATAATGGTCGGCTATTATCCACCAGTGGACTCTCTTCCGGAGTCCCCCTTTCCTCAATTTTCCCCCCAACAGAATTTCCATGCCTTCTTCCCTGTTTTCTCCTCCTGCTTTAGCGGTAACGGGGCTCCATAAACACTACGGTCAACTCCATGCTTTGCGGGGAATTGATCTAACCATAGCGCCTGGTGAAGTATTTGGCCTGCTAGGCAGAAATGGAGCAGGTAAATCTACCCTGATTAATATCATTGCCGGCCTAGTGCGAGCCTCCGCTGGGCAAGCTGCTGTCCTCGGCCACGATGTGGTGAGCGATTATCGAGAGGCTCGTCGTCTCCTCGGGGTAGTACCCCAAGAGCTGGTCCACGATCCATTTTTCACGGTGCGAGAGCTTCTCAACATCCAGTCTGGTTACTTTGGTTTGGATAAAACCAATCGTCCATGGATGAAAGAATTATTGAAAATCCTGAACCTGACCGACAAAGCTGATACCAATATGCAGCGGCTATCGGGGGGGATGAAGAGGCGGGTATTGATTGCTCAAGCCCTTGTTCACCGACCACCAGTCATCATTCTGGATGAACCCACCGCTGGGGTGGATGTGGAACTGCGGCAAATCTTGTGGCACTTTGTCCGTCGTCTTCACGGTGATGGTCATACCATCGTGTTGACTACCCATTACCTCCACGAAGCGGAAGCACTGTGTGGCCGCATTGCCATCCTCCATGAGGGAGCGGTGATTGCCCTGGATAGCAAGGATGCCCTGTTGGCCCGTAATCCCCACCGATTGCTAGTGGTCACTTTAGCCCAGCCAGATTTACCGTTACCGGAGACGCTACGCCAGCGTCAAGTTTCCCGGGAGGGAGCAACTCTCACTCTGCGGGTCCACCGCGTGGAAGAACAGGTAGGAGCTGTGCTGGATGCTCTTCGGCAAGCCGGTGCTGAGGTAGTGGACTTACAGATCCGAGAGCCCGGTCTGGAAGACATTTTTTTAGAATTGACCGGTAGCCGAGAAAAATAATTGTGAGAAACAATCATCGCGGTTTAATGACTTTATTCACTAAAGAAACCCGCCGTTTCCTCAAAGTATTGATACAAACTGTTTTTACTCCAGTAGTCACTTCGTTGCTATATCTACTGGTATTTCGCCAAGTATTGGATGCCCATGTCCAACCTCTTCCTGGAATAACCTACAGTGCTTTTTTAGTGCCAGGATTAATTATGATGGCTTTGGTACAAAATGCCTTTGCTAATAGTTCTTCCAGTTTGATTCAATCCAAATACACTGGCAATATTATTTTTATCTTATTAGCACCCCTATCGCCCTGGGAGATTTATTTAGCTTTTGCTTTGGCGGCACTTACTCGGGGATTATTAGTGGGCCTGGGAGTTTGGCTAATAGCCTTGCTGTTGGTAGACCTACCCTTAATCCATCCCCTATGGGCATTAGTTTTTGCCGTGCTAGGAGGGGGATTATTAGGGGCACTTGGATTTATGGCCGGTGTCTGGGCTGATAATTTTGATCGATTAGCAGCATTTCAAAATTTTATTGTGCTGCCTTTCTCTTTTCTCAGTGGAGTTTTTTATTCTTTAGCAGATTTACCTCCTCTGTGGCGTGAGCTGTCAGCCCTTAACCCTTTTTTTTACTTGGTAGATGGATTTCGCTACGGTTTTCTCGGTGTATCGGATACTGATCCACTACTCTCAGCGGGAGTGTGTAGTGTGGCGACTTTATTAGCCAGTGTTATCTGCCTGACCATGCTCCATACCGGTTACAAAATCCGTGGCTAGTCGTTATTCTAGCCGCCCCGTTAAGACTTACTTTCTCTCTCCCACCACGGCCCTGGGGCCAAACCACGATGGATAAGCTCCTTATCACCGGTGGCATCCCGCTCAACGGCGAGATCCGCATCTCTGGCGCTAAAAATGCCGCCCTCCCCATCTTAGCCGCCACCCTGTTGGCTGATGATCCGGTTCGGATCGGTAATGTCCCCCACTTGCGGGATGTCACCACCACCATTGAATTGTTAGGACGAATGGGAATGGGACTGGTGGTGGATGAACGGCTTACGGTAGAGCTGGACCCCCGTACCATCAATAATCTGGTCGCCCCCTATGAATTAGTTAAAACCATGCGGGCGTCCATTTTGGTATTAGGTCCCTTGGTTGCCCGCTACGGCCAGGCGTCAGTATCCCTGCCAGGGGGCTGCGCCATTGGTTCCCGGCCTGTCAACCTCCATCTGGATGGCCTAACCGCTATGGGGGCGGATATTACTGTGGAAGGGGGTTATATCCAGGCTCGGGCAAAGCGGCTCAAGGGTGCCCATTTGTTTATGGACTTGGTGACAGTAACGGGGACGGAAAACTTAATGATGGCGGCTGCCCTGGCAGAGGGAACTACCGTCATTGAAAATGCCGCTCGAGAGCCGGAAGTGGTGGATCTAGCCCAGTGTCTCAATGTGCTAGGAGCTCGCATCACTGGTGCGGGTACTAACACTCTGATCATCGAAGGGGTAGATCGCCTCCACGGAGGTCACTATGACGTACTCCCGGATCGCATCGAAACGGGCACCTACCTGGTGGGAGCCGCCATTACTGGTGGGCGGGTTAAGCTAAAGGATACCCGCCCCGATTTACTGGAATCGGTCATTGTCAAACTTCGAGAAGTGGGAGCGACTGTAGAGTGTGGTAACGATTGGATCGAATTGGACATGCAAGGTAAGCGTCCTAAAGCCGTTTCCATCCACACTGCTCCCTTCCCTGGTTTTCCCACCGACATGCAGGCCCAATTCACTGCTATGAATGTGGTGGCTGAGGGGGTCGGTGTCGTTACTGAAACAGTGTTTGAAAATCGTTTTATGCACGTAGAGGAACTACGACGCATGGGAGCTCGTATTCGAGTGGAAGGTAAAAATGCCATTGTCACCGGTGTGCCCCGTATCACCGGTGCGCCGGTTATGGCTACCGATCTGCGGGCTTCTGCCAGTCTAGTGTTAGCGGGGTTGGTGGCGGAAGGAGATACCGTGGTAGATCGGATTTATCACATCGATCGGGGCTACGAATGCATTGAGGAGAAACTGTCCCAGCTTGGGGCCCAGATTCGCCGCCTACCGGCCTGAAAGCTATGCTTACCCTTGCCCTGTCCAAAGGCCGTATCCTCCAAGATACTTTGCCCCTGTTGGCCCGTGTCGGCATCGTGCCCACAGAAGATCCCGAACGCTCCCGCAAGCTCATCCTCCCCACCAGCCGGTCAGATGTTCAGCTAGTCATCATCCGCGCAGCGGATGTGCCCACTTTCGTGGAACACGGTGCCGCTGATCTGGGGGTAGCTGGGAAAGATGTACTCATGGAACAGGGAGGCGATGGTCTGTACGACCCCCTGGATTTGGGAATTGCCCGTTGTCGCTTAATGGTGGCTGGTTATCCCGATAGGCCCCGCCCTTCCGGTCGGTTACGGGTAGCAACTAAATACGTTAATACCACCCGAGCTTGGTACGCCGCTCGGGGAGAGCAGGTCGAAGTGATTAAGCTCTACGGTTCCATGGAGTTAGCTCCCCTGGTGGGCCTGGCGGATTGCATCGTCGATCTGGTGGATACCGGTAATACCCTACGAGCTAACGGTTTGGCTCCCCTGGAACATATTGCCGACATTAGTTCTCGGTTGGTGGTCAACAAAGCCTCCCTAAAAATGAAGCACGCCGAGGTCAAAGCGTTCTTGGAGCAAATGGGCGCGATACTCTCGGCTTAGGCTCTTAACCTAAGGCCTCCCAACGTGATCTCCTTCGCTGATTTACCCGGTGTAGACAGCTTGCCCCCGTCCCTCCGGGAAGGGGTCATGGCTGCTTACCAGCGCTACCTAGAACAAACCGCCCATCGCCAACTCACTCCCATCGCAGACCCCGAAATACTCGCCACCCTGCCTTTAGTTTGGGCCTGCAGTGAATTCATCGCCCGAGCCTGTAGCAGTGATCCAGCGCTGCTGGCGGATTTAACTGACAGCGGTGATTTACTGCGGCCCTACGATCGAGCCGATGATTTTGCGCGAAGGCTAGGGGATGCATTGGCTACTGCCCGGGACGAGGCAGCGTTATCTGCTGGACTACGGCGGTGGCGGCGACGGGAAATGGTACGAATTGCTTGGCGGGATGTGGCTGGGCTGGCTAATTATCACCACACCGTGGCCGAACTGTCCGCGCTGGCCCGAGCTGCGCTGCGGGGAGCGCTGGAACGATTAGAAACTACCCTGCGCCGAGAATTAGGGACTCCCCATTCCCCTGATGGTCAACCCCAAGCCCTGGTGGTATTAGGTATGGGTAAATTGGGTGCCAAAGAATTAAATTTTTCTTCAGACATTGATCTCATATTTGCCTATCCAGAAGACGGGGAAACTCGAGGTGGGCCGCGTACTTTAACTAATAGTGAATTTTTTATTCGCTTAAGTCAGCGACTTATTCGGCTATTAGGATCAGTTACGGTGGAAGGTTTTGTCTTTCGCGTGGATATGCGGCTCCGTCCATTTGGTGAAGCGGGACCACTGGCCGCTAGTTTTGATGCCTTAGAAAACTATTATCAAAGCCATGGC
>CAWUNB010000061.1:0-10050 GCA_963923745.1 uncultured Thiotrichales bacterium | reverse complement strand
GTTTAGAGGCTTCCCAAATAGAACGCCTCTTTCAACCTTTTGTCCAAGCAGATTCTTCTATTACCCGTCGCCACGGCGGAACAGGATTAGGTTTATATATTTCCCGGAAACTAACCCAGAACCTGGGTGGTGATCTCCGATTGGAAAGCCATGGAGGAGTCGGCAGTGTCTTTATTGCTACCTTGGCGACCGGTCCACTGGATTCTCAGGAATTTCTTAACCAATCCGAGCTTCTAGAAACACTGACCACTCGCAAAGAAGATGGATTGACGGCTCCTCAAGTGGCTGGACGTATTTTGCTGGCAGAAGATAACCCCTATAACCAAGCGCTTCTATCCCACTACCTGGCCCATACTGGTGCCGAGGTAGTTATTGTGGGCAATGGCGAAGAAGCGGTGGCGCGGGCCATGGAAGAAGAGTTTCATTTGATATTGATGGATATGCAAATGCCCCTCATGGACGGTCTTAAGGCTACTCATTTACTGCGCCAAGCCCTCTGTCCCACTCCCATCGTTGCCCTCACCGCCCATTCCATGGCCATTCACCGTCAAGAAGCCGCTGAAGCCGGTTGTAATGGTTTCCTCACTAAACCGGTGGATTGGGTAGCCCTTTATCAAACAGTAGCCACTTACTTACCCCCGGCGACAGGAGCGGCTCAGGATGTTTCTCTGTCCAGCCACCGTTTGTCTTTGGACGTAGATTTGGATGAACTGGCCACCCGCTTCCGAGAATCCCTACCAACTACCCTGGTAGCTATCAATGAAGCGCTATCAGCAGAAGATTTGGCAAAAGTAGCTGATTTAGCTCACCAAATTAAAGGAGTGGCTGGTGCTTTTGGTTTTAGTGCTGTGGGAAGTGCCGCTCGAGAATTGGAAATAGCGGCCAGGAATGGCGAGGGCCCAAAAATAGCAGCAACCCTGGCCAAACTGACGAGTGTTTGTCAGTAACTGCTAACCCAGCAAAACTAAAATCCATACTACTCCGACGCTTATTAAAGCCAACAATACCGCCGCTGAACCAATATCTTTGGCACGACCCGACAAAGGGTGATGCTCATAACCAATACGGTCAATAGCCGCTTCTACCGCACTATTAAGTAGCTCCACAATCCACACCAAGAACAATGGGCCGATTAGTAGGGCGCGCTCTATTCCGTTGTGGCCTAACCAATAAGCCAAGGGAAGCAAAACTACGACCAATCCCACCTCCTGGCGAAAAGCAGCCTCCCCCTGGTAAGCCTGTTGTAACCCGGCCAAAGAATTAAATAGGGCCCGCCATAGCCGTGCCCGTCCCTGTAATTTCTCCTCAGCCACGCTCACCCTCCTCTGGAACGGAAGGATACCAGGCCAGATCTAAATCCCGGGCCGCTTTCACATCATCCAACCGTCGCACTGGCAAGTGATGGGGAGCATTCTTGAGACGCTCTGGTGTGGTATTAGCTTCTTCCAACACAGTCGCCATAGTGGCGATAAAAGCATCTAATTCTTCCTTGCTTTCCGTTTCTGTGGGTTCGATGAGCAAACACTCTGGAACCAGCAGGGGGAAATAAGTGGTAGGAGCGTGAATACCGTAGTCCAGCAGTCGTTTAGCAAAATCCATAGCATTAGTAGTGAGGGTATTGGCCTGACGCTTTAGGGTCAGTACAAATTCGTGGCTAGCTCGTCGTTGGGGAAACGCCATATCAAACCCGGTAGCCGCTAATTTTGCCATCAGGTAATTGGCATTCAGGGTGGCATATTCGGCTACTCGTCCCATTCCTTCTCGTCCCAGCAAACGGGCATAAACGTATGCCCGTAGGAGTACCCCAGCATTACCCATATGGGCGGAGAGTTGGCCCATGGTACGGGGGCGATCCTGCTCGGTTAGCCAGCGATAGCTATTGCCGTCATAGCCCACCATGGGGACTGGCAAAAATTCCCGCAATCGTTCCCCTGCCGCCACTGGCCCAGCGCCAGGACCACCACCACCGTGGGGAGTGGAAAAAGTTTTATGAAGATTGATGTGCATGACATCAAACCCCATGTCGCCTGGTTTGACCTTGCCTAAGATGGCATTAAGGTTAGCGCCATCGTAGAACAACAATCCTCCTGCTTGGTGAACAATCCGAGCAATATCCTGGACACGCCGTTCAAATACCCCAAGGGTAGAAGGATTGGTCAACATGATACCGGCTGTTTGCGGTCCTACTGCTTGCGCCAAAGCGATTAGATCTACATCGCCTTGGCGATCAGTAGGAATTTCCCGCACGGTAAAACCACACATGGCAGCGGTCGCTGGATTGGTGCCATGGGCCGCATCTGGGACCAGGATCTCGGTCCGTCCGTTATCACCTCGGCTTAGGTGATAGGCGCGAATCATGGCCACACCGGCTAGTTCTCCCTGGGCCCCAGCCATGGGTGTTAGCGATACTTCCTTCATACCAGTGACTTCCGCCAAAATCCCTTGTAATTCATAGAGGCAAGCAAGGAAACCCTGGCTAAGAGAATCGTGGGCCTGGGGATGACGTGCTAAAAATCCTGGTAGCGTGGCTAGACTATGGGCACTGCGGGGGTTGTACTTCATGGTGCAGGAGCCCAGCGGATAAAAATGGGTGTCGATGGAAAAATTACGCTGGGATAGCCGAGTGTAATGGCGCACCACTTGAAGTTCGGACACTTCTGGCAATGGTGGGGGGACAGAACGCTTTAAAGAAACGGGGATGTCATCATCCCTGGCAGGCATGTTGGGGGCTTGTCCTGGATTGAAACGACCGGGTTGGGATTGTTCAAAAATCAACAAGGGATATTCTCCGTTCTTTAAGAAGGCCAAAAGCCCTCAATGGATCGATTTACCGTCCGCCCTGAAAGTGTTGGCGGCGCCAAGCATCGTAGATAACAACGGCGACGGTGTTAGACAGATTTAAACTGCGGCTTTCTGCCACCATGGGTAAGCGCAAAATTTGATCAGTCGGTAGCGAAGCCAAGATTTCCTGGGGTAGCCCTCGAGTTTCAGGCCCAAACAAGAAAGCATCCCCAGGTTCACTGAGGGCATCACTGTAGGGAGTTTGCCCTTTGGTAGAACAAGCCCATAACCGCCGAGGTTGCACCACCGCTAGACAAGCAGACAGGTGATCATGGGTTCGTACACTGGCCCATTCTCGGTAATCCAAGCCTGCTCGTCGTAACCGACTATCGTCCAGGGTAAAACCCAAGGGCCGGACAAGATGCAATTGCATGCCACTGTTGGCACACAAACGAATCACATTCCCAGTATTGGGGGGGATTTCCGGTTCAAAGAGAATGACATGGAACACGGGACTAGCGCAGTCCCTTGGTAGAGGAAAGAGTAGTGGCTAATTGAGCAGTGATCGCTTGACTTAATTGGTAGACCGCCATGGCATATAGCGGGCTGTGGTTATAACGGGTAATGGCGTAAAAATTTTGCAAACCAAGCCAGTACTCAGGACCAGTTTCTCCTTCCAAACGCAATACGGCAGTCAATGAATCGCCAGGGATTTTTTGGTCAGACAGCAAACCAGCACTCCAGACTCGATTGAAGGGAAGAGTCGGTTTCAATCCCGCGTCCACTAAAGAATCAGGCTTAGCATCGTTAGTTAATCGGACAGCTATTGCAATGGGTTCGCCAGGTTGCCAATCATGGCGGGCAAGATAATTAGCAACACTACCGATGGCATCAGCGGGGTTATTCCATAAATCACGCCGACCATCTTTATCTAAATCCACCGCAAATTCCCGAAAACTACTAGGCATAAATTGGGGCAAACCCATAGCACCTGCATAGGATCCTTTCAACTCTAATGGATCAAAACCTTCTTGGCGAGTTAATAGAAGATATTCCATTAATTGAGTGCGGAAGAAGGGGGCACGCTTAGGATATTGAAAAGCCAAGGTAGATAAAGCTTCTATTACTCGGTAAGTACCCGTTCTAGTGCCATAGCGGGTTTCTACTCCAATGATGGCCACAATAATGGCGGGATCCACACCATATTCGGCCTTCGCCCGTTCTAGAGCAGCCCGTTGTTCCCGCCAAAATTCTACTCCACCATCAATGCGGGCTTGGGTTAGGAAAATATTTCGATATTCGTGCCAGGGCTTGGCTTCCGCTGGACGGGTCATGGTGTCGATAATTTCAGGATGTAGATTAACTCGCTCGAATAAACGATTGAGGGTGGTATTATCAAAATTGTAGCGAGCCACCATTTCACTAATAAAATCTCGCACAGCAGGTAATTCGCCGGCTGTTTGTCCGTGTCCTAAAGGTGAATAGCCAAAATAGGATAATCCCAACAGAGCTAACGCGGGAATCCACCGAGATTTAACTGAAAAAGAAGAAGAGGTCAGGAGCATAGGGAATATTTAGAGTGGGCCTGGACAGACATCAGGATACCGAAAGCCGCCATTAGGGTCACTAATGATGTGCCACCGTAACTAATAAGGGGGAGAGGAACCCCCACCACCGGTAAAAGACCGGAAACCATTCCAAGGTTAACAAAAACATAAACAAAAAACGTCAAAGTCAAGCTGCCTGCCAACAATCTCCCATAACTAGTGATGGATTGATTAGCAATATACAATCCTCGAGCCACAACAAACAGGTACAGCAGCAGTAGTAGAATTTCTCCTACTAAACCAAATTCTTCTGCCAAGACTGCAAAAATAAAATCAGTATGACGCTCCGGGATAAAATCTAAATGGGCTTGGGTGCCATTTAACCAACCTTTGCCATATAACCCACCAGAGCCAATAGCAATTTTTGATTGAATAATATGGTAGCCTGCCCCTAAGGGATCACTTTCTGGATTGAGGAACATCAATACCCGATCTCGCTGATAATCCCGGAGCAGATGCCAAACTAAAGGGGCCAAAGCTGCCAGAGCAGCCAGCAATAGACCAATAATCCACCAAGACATACCCGCTAAAAGCAATACAAAGGCCCCTGCAGCGGCTACCAGTAGGGCGGTGCCTAGATCCGGCTGACGCACAATCAAGAACACCGGAATCAGTAACATAAAAGCTGCCAACAGCAGCCGTCCTAGCCGGGGAGGTAGGGTTCCCGCAGCCAACAACCAAGAAATCGCCATGGGCATTGCCATCTTCATTACTTCCGCTGGCTGAAAGCGCAATACCCCCAGGTTTAACCAACGTTGGGCACCTTTACCCACATCTCCGGCTACTAATACCGCCAGTAGCAACAATACCCCCATCCCATACACCCAGGGGGCAGCTCGTTCCAGGTAGTGGGGAGAAATTTGGGCAAATATCCCCATAGCACCAAATCCCAGGGCCAAACGAACCAGCTGGCGTGCCACAATCGCCGGATCTTGACCACCTGCGCTGTACAACACCACTAACCCGACCCCTGCTAATAAGCACAAACCCACCAGTAGTGGCAGATCCAGGTGTAGTAAGCGAGCCAGTGAAATATTAGCCTCGGCGCTCAGTGGGCGGGATAAGGCCACTACTCTTTTTCCCCCAAGAGGTAAGCATCCACAACCTGGCGAGCAATGGGAGCCGCCATGGCTCCACCGCTTCCAGCGTGTTCGGCAATCACTGCCACCGCAATGCGCGGATCCTCTACCGGGGCGAAAGCAATGAATAGGGCATGATCCCACAGGTTTTTGGGGATGTGCTCCTTAACGTATTTTTCATCTTGGCCCAGCCCAAACACTTGGGAAGTGCCCGTTTTGCCGGCCATCCGGTAGGTCAAGCCAGGACTAATACGTTTAGCCGTGCCTGAGGAAGAGTGAACTACATCGGCCATAGCCTGGATGATGCGGTCCCAATAACCAACTTTATGCATAGGGACGGGCTCCTGCACCTTAGGTTGATAAACTCTCAGGACTCGGCTGTGGGGTTCAGCACTGGCGTAGAGAATATGGGGCTGAATAGGCAACCCTCGGTTGGCTAGAGTCGCAGTGGCAAAGGCCAGTTGCAGGGGCGTGGCGCTCATGAATCCTTGACCAATACCAGTAATGATAGTTTCTCCCGGATACCAAATTTGGTTACGAGTAACCCGTTTCCATTCCCGGGAGGGCATCAATCCCCCCAATTCACCACTGATGTCAACGCCGGTTTTGCTACCAAAACCAAAGCGGCCCATATAATCGTCTAACCGGTCAATCCCTAAATCTGCCGCTAGGCTGTAATAAAAAACATCGCAGGATTCAATGATGGCGCGGTTAAGATCTACAGCGCCATGCCCCCCATGTTTCCAGCAGCGGTATTTATGTTCTTCCCCACTAATGCGATAGAAACCTGGGCAATATACCCCCTTGTTTCCCGATACTAAGCCATGCTCTACGCCTGCCAAGGTAACAAAGGGCTTGATAGTGGATCCTGGGGGGTATTGACCCCGGAGGGCGCGATTAAGGAGGGGGCGGCTGGCGTCGTTTTGTAGTGCTCGATAGCTTTTGCCATCAATACCATTAACAAAGGGATTGGGGTCGTAGCCAGGTTTACTTACTAAAGCTAATAAGCCACCGTTTTTGGTATCCAGCGCAACGACTGCGCCAGTATTATCCCCCAGAGCCGCTTCTGCTGCTGCCTGCAAACGGATATCCAAGTATAGGTAAAGGTCAGTTCCCGATACCGGTGGAGTACGGGATAACACCCGAAGGCTACGGCCCTGGGCGTTGATTTCCACCTGCTCGTAGCCCACTTTGCCGTGGAGTTGCTCCTCATAGAAATGCTCCACCCCCACTTTGCCCACATGGGAAGAGCCGGCGTAGCTGGCACTGTCCAGATGGCGCAGTTCCCATTCACTAATCCGAGCCACATAGCCCACGGTATGACTCGTAAGTTCGCCGAGGGGGTAGTGGCGGGTAAGACGAGCTTCAATGTCTACACCGGGAAAGCGGGGACGTTGCACCGCAAAACGAGCGACTTCTTCTTCGGTGAGGTGAAACCGCAACGGTACCGCTTCAAAACGCCGCCGTTGTTTAACTTGGCGCAGGAAACGCTTCCGATCCACCGAATTGATGTCCACAATCTTGGCGAGCTCATCCAGGGTGGCCGGTAGATTAGCCACTTGATCGGGCACAATTTCCAAACTAAATGTCGGCAAATTTTCCGCCAGAGGTACTCCGTTGCGGTCGTAGATCAGCCCTCGAGTAGGGGGAATAGGAGCTATTTTGACCCGATTGTCTCGGGATAGGGTTTGAAAGTGTTCATGGCTAATAACTTGTAGATAAAACAAGCGCAATCCCACCAAGGCCAACAACACCATTGCCCCCATCAGAGCGACAACAGCCCGATCCTGAAAAATACGGGCTTCCCGTAATGGATCCTTGAGGACGGAGGTTAAGCGCAGGCCGGCCATGGCATTGGAATCAGCTAACTCGGAACCAACGACGTAAATCCCGTAACACCACAAATACCCAAGGCCAGAAAAATGTGGTGGTGATGACTGGTAGCCAATAACGGCTGTCGTCTGGAGGATGGCCGCTGATGGCCCGCACCCACAGCCCAATGATTTGATGAATTAACACCAATACCAGTACCACTCCCCCTTGTTGCCAACGGGGGAATACCCGCAGCTGGCGATGCAGGCTAAGGATGATAAAAGTAGCTAAGGCAAAACTCAGAGCATTTTGTCCTAGAAGGGTTTCTCGCAGTACATCCATAAATAGGCCGCACAACCAACCCACACCCACTCCTACCCGATTGGGTAAGGCCATGGACCAATAAGTCAAGACCAACAATACCCATTCGGGGCGGTAGGGTACAGCCCAATCCGGCAGAGGAAGGAGGGTGAGCATAAAAGCCACCACTAGGCTCATCCAGATAACATCACCGGCGTGGCTATGGGCTGTGGTCATGGGGTAGTTCCGCCGCTAGGGGATGCAGAATCGGCTTCCTTTGGCCATACCAGCAATACTTGACGACTACGCTCTGGGTGAGCACTGGGTTCGGCCACCACTTGAGCAAAGGGGAGACCAGGATCTCGGCTAACGGCAATCACCTTACCTACCGGATAACCTGCTGGGAAATGCCCCCCCATCCCCGAAGTCACCAGTCGATCGCCTTCCCGTACATCAGCGCTGGGCAAAATGAAAGGCAACTCCAAGCGATTGCCAGTAGCACTACCCATCGCAATGGCCCTTAATCCGTTTCTGTCCACCTGGACCGGTAGCGCATGACTAGGATCAGTAATGAGCACAGCGGTGCTGGATAACGGGGCGACGTGGAGCACTTGACCAATAACCCCATCGGCATCTAACAAAGGCTGGCCGGGGAATACGTTGTGAAAACTGCCTTTGTCGATAACGATTTTGCGGGTGAAAGGATCCAAATCCACTGCCAGTAATTCAGCAATCAACACCCGTTCTCCAATGCGAAAAGACGACTCCAACAACTGGCGTAGCCGCATATTCTCTGTCTCCAGCGCGATAAAACGCTGGAGTTGGGCTTTTAACAGGACATGTTGAGCTTTAAGACTGGCATTTTCTTCCAGTAAGACTTGCCGAGACGACAAAGTCTCCGAGGTCCAGCGGGCCGCTGCCACCGGCAAATCCACTAGGAACTGCACCGGATAGAGAACGGTCAGCAGGGTAGCCCGCAGCCCGGCCAGGTGGCCAGTGCGCTGATCAACGGCCATCAGTCCCAGGGACAGGGCCCCCAGCAACAGTAGCCGTGTTGTGAAGGAAGGGCCCTGAATGAAGAGCGGTTTAATGGCAACCTCCGCTGGAGGGGCCTAAGAGATAGGTTATTCCGTTGAAAAAATGTCCCAGCCCTGCTCATCCATCATTTCCAGGGCACGACCGCCACCCCGGGCAACACAGGTGAGGGGATCTTCGGCGACGATAACCGGCAAGCCAGTTTCTTCCATCAACAACCGATCGAAGTCCCGCAACAGGGCACCGCCACCCGTGAGAACCATTCCCCGTTCTGCTACATCGGAGGCTAACTCAGGGGGAGTTTGTTCCAAAGCGGCCTTGACCGCTCCGACAATACCGGCCAGTGGTTCTTGGAAGGCTTCCAAAATCTCGGTACTGCTCAGGGTAAAGCTGCGGGGAACCCCTTGAGCCAAATTTCGTCCCCGTACTTCAATTTCTCGCACTTCAGTGCCGGGGAAAGCTGAACCCACTTCATGCTTGATGCGTTCTGCTGTGGCTTCCCCAATCAAGCAGCCGTAGTTGCGCCGCACATAGTTGACGATGGCATCATCGAAGCGATCCCCTCCCACCCGCACTGAAGAGGAATAGACGATGCCGTTGAGGGAAATGATGGCCACTTCCGTAGTACCACCACCGATGTCCAGTACCATGGAACCAGTAGCTTCAGAAACCGGTAGTCCCGCACCAATGGCTGCCGCCATGGGTTCTTCGATGAGATAGACTTCCCGGGCTCCGGCACCAGCAGCCGATTCCCGAATAGCCCGCCGCTCCACTTGGGTAGAACCACAGGGAACACAGATCAGCACCCGAGGACTCGGGCGGAAGAAACGGTTCTCATGGACCTTATGGATAAAGTGCTGAAGCATCTTTTCGGTGACAGTGAAGTCGGCGATGACTCCATCTTTCATCGGGCGGATGGCGGTGATATTGCCGGGGGTACGCCCCAACATTCGTTTAGCTTCTAGCCCCACCGCTGCAATGGTGCGGGGTCCGTTAGGGCCTAACCCCTGGCGGATGGCCACTACGGAGGGCTCGTTCAGGACAATCCCTTTGCCACGAACGTAGATGAGAGTATTGGCTGTCCCCAAATCAATGGACAGGTCGTTGGAAAACAGGCCGCGCAGGCGTCCGAACATGGTGTTGCAACCGGGTGAAAGAGGGGAAAAAGGCCGGCAACTGTAGCAGTCGCTGGGGTTGGGGAGCAAGGTTTGGAGTCCGCCCCTAATGCGTAGTTGCTCGCCATCGTGGCTCGCTCCTGCGCGTTGCCGAAGAAGCGGTTCGCGTTTCACGGGACGCCCGCATTCCAGCGATGCCATCATCGCCGGCGCTTGGGGGTATTCGTCCTCCCCGCGCATCACTTTCGGGCCTACCGCCCGTAGCCAGCGCTAAAATATTTCGGGCGGCGTTGGTATCCCGATCATGAAGAGCACCGCAAT
>CAWUNB010000060.1:0-10064 GCA_963923745.1 uncultured Thiotrichales bacterium | reverse complement strand
AGGCTATTAGCAATAGATCCAGAACCCCTGTTGGCTGGATATGAGCGCCAAGGGATTGCACCTCCTAGTTTGGCTCCAGCTCGACCGGTCCATAACCCATCTCGTGGGGAGGGGCTTTGGCGGGCTTTTACTTACGTCGTGGTGGGTGGGTTAGTAGGGTTGGTGGGGGTATGGTGGCAGACTCAAGATGGTGCCGAACCTCACCACCAACCTGTGTTGCCCCTGGTTACTTCTGAACCAACAGTTCATTCCTCAGGTTTACCCCCGGTCACCGAGCCGGCTTCAATTAACCCCATTCCCGCTGACCGGGAATTAGCGGATTTACTAGCCGCCGGTCCTCCCTCCGAAGAAGGATCAGCGTTGCCATCTTCCGTCGTGCCTTCTTCACCCCAGGGGGGAAATCGGCCAGTTTCACCAACACCACAGCCCCTTCTTTCGGCTGTTACTTCCGCTAATTCGGGGGAAGAAGGGGTGGTGATACAAGTGGCAGAAACCACTTGGGTGGGGGTACAGGATGCCAGCGGTAAGTTTTTGCTCAATGAGGTAATTAAGAAAGGGCAAAACCGCACCCTGCGAGGTCCTGGCCCATTTAAGGTGCGCTTGGGACGGGTGGATGGGGTGACAGTGGAATATAACGGGGCACCCTTTGATTTTTCTGCCTACAGCAATCGACGCACGGCCCGCTTCACCTTGGGCGGCAATTAGGAGAGAACGGTGCATCAGGACAGTCCAATTCGGCGTCGTTCCACTCGGCAAATTCGTGTAGGGCGAGTATTAGTGGGGGGAAACGCTCCCATCACCGTTCAAAGTATGACCAACACCGAAACCACCGACATCGTGGCAACGGTAAGACAAGTCCAAGCCCTAATCAGAGCTGGAGCAGATATCGTTCGTATTTCGGTTCCAACCCTGGAAGCAGCAGAGGCTTTTGGGCAAATTCGTCAAGAAGTAGATATCCCCCTTATTGCTGATATTCATTTTGATTACCGGATTGCCTTGCGAGTGGCAGAACTAGGGGTGGACTGTCTACGGATCAATCCAGGTAATATTGGTCGAGAAGATCGGGTACGAGCGGTAGTGGATGCGGCGCGGGAGCGGGGTATTTCCCTGCGCATTGGAGTCAATGCGGGCTCCCTAGAAAAAGATCTACAAAAAAAATACGGTGAACCTACCCCAGAAGCGTTAGTGGAATCAGCCATGCGCCATGTCGATATTCTGGAGCGGCTAGATTTCCCTGATTTTAAGGTTAGCTTGAAATCTTCTGATGTTTTTATGACGGTAGCAGCCTACCGCTTATTATCTCAGCGGATTGATCAGCCTTTGCACTTAGGGGTAACGGAAGCGGGCGCTGCCCGAGCTGGCGCGGTGAAGTCGGCTATTGCCCTGGGGATGTTATTGGCAGAAGGGATCGGTGATACCCTGAGGGTGTCCTTGGCTGCCGATCCCGTGGAAGAAATCAAAGTTGGCTTTGATATTCTGAAAAGTCTCAAATTACGGAATAAGGGCATTAACCTAATCGCTTGTCCCTCCTGCTCGCGTCAGGAGTTCGACGTAGTAGCAACAGTGAATGCCCTAGAAGCTCGGCTGGAAGACATCGCAGAACCCCTGGATGTTTCCGTCCTGGGCTGCGTGGTTAACGGTCCGGGAGAAGCAAAGGCTACCCAGGTGGGATTGGCGGGAGGCACACCTAATTTGTTGTACATCAACGGGGCACCCCATCATAAGGTAGCTAACGAAGGGTTGGTGGATGAGCTAGAACGGGTTATTCGGGAGCAGATCCGCCAGCGCCAAGCGATACTCCCTTCGTAGTAAAAATATTTTTATATCCTCCCCATTTCACCTTCATAGGTAAGACATCGTGTCCAAGCCCCTCCAGGCCATCCGGGGAATGAATGACCTGCTACCGGAGCGCAGTCCTGTTTGGCAATTTGTGGAAGAAACCCTCAAGGGGGTATTAGCTAGTTATGGCTATGAGGAAATACGAACTCCTCTCTTAGAAAAGACTGAATTGTTCAAACGTTCTATCGGTGAGGTTACCGATATCGTCGAGAAGGAGATGTATACCTTCGCCGATCGTAACGGTGATCAACTGACCCTCCGCCCTGAGGGGACTGCCGGTTGTGTCCGGGCTATGGTAGAGAATGGACTGTTGCGGGGGGCGAATCTGCGGCTATGGTACTTGGGAGCCATGTTTCGCCATGAGCGACCCCAGAAGGGCCGCTATCGGCAATTTCACCAATTAGGCGTAGAGACCTTCGGTTTCCCTGGTCCCGATATGGATGCCGAGCTAATTTTACTGAGCGCTCGGATGCTAAAAGCCCTGGGACTGGGAGAAGTACAACTGGAAATTAATTCCCTGGGCACCCCAGCCTGCCGAGTCCGCTACCGGGAAGACTTAGTTGCCTATCTCACTCATCATCAAGCAGAACTGGATGAAGATAGCCAGCGTCGCTTGGTTAGCAATCCTCTGCGGGTATTGGACAGCAAGAATCCCGCTATGCAGACCCTAATCGCAAACGCTCCCCGCTTGGGAGATTACCTGGACGAAGAATCTCAAAACCATTTTGCCACCCTCCTGGCAACCCTGACAGGAGCCGGTGTGGATTACCAGATTAATCACCGCTTAGTGCGAGGCTTAGATTATTACAGCCGCACGGTATTTGAGTGGGTGAGTAACCAGCTGGGTGCCCAAGGGACGGTGTGTGCCGGAGGTCGCTTTGATGGGTTGGTGGAGCAACTAGGGGGAGCGGCGACTCCCGCCATGGGATTTGCCTTGGGATTAGAGCGACTAGTGGCTTTACTGGAAGAACGGGGAGCGCCGCCAATAGCTCCTCCTTTACATGGCTATCTTGTCCACGGAGGCGCCGATTCAGTAGCGGCAGCCTTGGCCCTTGCAGAACAACTGCGGGATGGTTTACCGGGGCTGCGGCTTAAAGTCCATTGTGGTGGCGGAGGCTTGAAAGCACAGTTTCGCCACGCCGACAAAAGTGCGGCCCGTTTCGCCCTGGTGTTGGGGGAAGGAGAGCGGGCCCAAGGTCAAATTACGCTCAAAGACCTGCGGGGAGATCAGCCCCAGCAGGTGGTGGCTCAGGAAGCTTTGCTGACCCTGTTGGCCGAATATATTCCGGAACTGGCTGTTGCTTCGTTCCCCCCATTGAGGAACTAATTCATGGATCCTTACGTCACTGAAGACCAACAGGTTGAAGCCCTCCGCCAATGGTGGAAAGAAAATGCCCTGAGTATCGTCGCTGGCACAGTGCTCGGTCTGGTGGCCGTGTTGGGAGTGCGAACTTGGCTGGAGTGGAATAATCGTCAGGCTGAAAGTGCCTCCATTGAGTACACCCAAGTACAAAATGCGCTGACCAGCCGGGATAACGCCCAAATCCAAGAGCGAGCTCGTAAGCTGATGGATGAATTTCCTGGTACCCCCTATGGAGTATTGGCAGCTTTTGCCCAAGGATCGGCATTGATAGAAAAAGGGGATTTAACCGGTGCCCAAGGCCCGTTAACTTGGGCTATTGAACGGGCAGATAAGCCCTATCTCAAGGGGTTAGCTCAACTGCGATTGGCACGGTTAGCCCTGGAGCAGAACAATCTTCCTCGAGCGCAAGAACTGGCAGATCAAGCCGCTTTAGCCGGTTACACCAGTCAGGCCCGCGAATTACAAGGGGATATTGCTTTGGCGAAGGGAGATCAGGAAGGTGCGAAAACAGCCTATCGGCAGGCCCTAGCGGGATTACCTAAGGGGGAGCAGGCTGGTGAGATGCTGCGAATGAAGTTGGATGATCTGGGAGGCGAACTGTGAAGAAGGGCCTCATTACCGCACTGGCTTTGGTAGGCAGCCTAACCGGCTGCTCCACGCTCCATGACTGGTTTTACTCCCGCAGCGGCAAGGAGGTACCCCCCTCTCCTTTGCCTAAGGTAAGCGATCAAGGTGCTCAACCCTTCATCCCATTGTGGACTGGCTCAGCGGGAAATGGGACGGGTAAGCAATTTCTCCATTTAGCGCCCTTGGTCTTGGAAGGACGGCTGTTAGTAGCCAGCGCTGATGGTCGGGTAGCCGCCTATGAGATCGCCACCGGCAAGTTAGCTTGGGAAACCCAGACTGAGATTCCTATCTCCGGTGGAACAGGGGGAGGTGACGGATTAGTAGTAGTGGCTGGAACTAAGGGAGAAGTGGTGACCTTGGATCTAACCAATGGGCGGGAGTTGTGGCGAACTACCCTATCCAGCGAAGTATTATCTCCTCCCAAAGTAGCCGATGGAGTTGTGGTGATTCGTAGTATCGACGGACGAGTAGCGGGCCTAGCTGCCAATAATGGTAATCGGTTGTGGGTATTTAATCGCAACATGCCCACCCTCAGTTTACGGGGGACCAGCGCACCCATATTGGCACCGGGTCGGGTGTTCATCGGTTTGGATAGCGGACGTCTAATAGCATTGGGATTGCGGGATGGCCGGTTGTTGTGGGAAACCCCCGTAGCCCAACCTAAAGGGCGATCAGAGCTAGAACGGCTAGCAGATATTGACGCCGATCCAGTGCTAATGGGAACAACTCTCTATGTGGTGTCCTATCAAGGCCGAGTTATGGCGATAGATGGGGAGAATGGTCAGGTACGTTGGAGTAAGGATATGTCCTCGGTAGCAGGCCTTGGAGTGGATCGGGATATGGTCTTTGTCAGCGACGATGAAGGGATTATTTGGGGTTTAGAGCGACGTACTGGTGCGGCCCTCTGGCGTCAAGATGCCTTCAAGGGTCGTTCTCCTACAGCACCAACTCCCTACGGTAATGCCATAGTGCTGGGGGATTTTGAAGGCTACCTCCATGCCGTATCCCGAGAAGATGGCCGGATAGTGGCCCAAACCCGGATAGATTCTTCACCATTATATGTTCCCCCCTTGCTCCACGCTGCCGTGCTCTATGCGGTGAGCAGTGGTGGCACCGTGGCCGCCCTGCGGGATTAGCCCTGCAGCCCCTTTCCTAACGCGACGTCGGCCATGCTCCCTGTTATCGCCCTACTCGGCTCACCCAATGTGGGTAAGTCCACTCTGTTCAATGTACTCACCCGGAGCCGAGATGCTTTGGTGGCAGATTTTCCTGGTTTAACTCGGGATCGCCAATACGGGGTAGGTAAATTAGGCCCCCGAGCTTTTTTAGTAGTGGATACCGGTGGTTTTACCGGAGAACGGGATGGACTACTGAAACTCATGGCAGATCAAGCACTATTGGCTGCTCAAGAAGCCGATTTGGTGCTGTTTCTGGTGGATGCTCGGGCTGGTTTGTCCGCTGCCGATCAGGAGATTGTCCAACGCTTGCGTCGGTTGGATCGGCCAGTGGTTGTAGTGGCCAACAAAGCCGAGGGGATGACCCCTGCCAGTGCTGGAGCTGATTTCACCTCTCTCGGTTTAGGAGAACCGGCGGCCATTTCCGCTGCCCACGGTCACGGAGTGGGTTATCTGATGGATCGGGTATTTGCCGCCTTGCCAGGTGGGTTAGACAGTACTGAGGAGCGGCGGGAACTGGAGCTGGAAGAAGAACGCCCCGAGCCTTTTATTGCCGTTTTTGGTCGCCCTAATGTGGGTAAATCTACCTTGGTTAATCGTCTGGTAGGGGAAGAGCGGGTCCTCGCAGCTGATTTACCCGGTACTACCCGGGATAGCGTGTTCGTTCCATTTCAACGGGGGGAACGACGCTATACCCTCATTGATACGGCTGGAGTCCGTCGGCGCACTAAAGTAACCGAACCCATTGAAAAGTTTAGCGTTATTAAAGCACTACAGGCCATCGAAGCCGCTCAGGTGGTGGTGTTGGTGCTAGATGCTCGTCAGGGTGTTAGTGATCAAGATGCCAGACTGGTGGGTTACACCCTAGAAGCAGGACGAGGGCTAGTATTGGCGGTAAATAAGTGGGACGGCTTACCCAGCGAGGAACGGGAACGGGTCAAAGCTCAAGTGGAACGTCATCTGCCCTTCGTGGACTTCGCTCCTCTCCATTACATTTCCGCTTTAGAAGGAACGGGGTTGGGTGGATTAATGGCCTCAGTGGATCGCGTGTACGCCTCTGCTACTCGGCAAATTCCTACCCCTTTGGCGACCCGAATCTTGGGAGACGCTGTGACAGCCTATCCTCCCCCCTTGGTCAACGGTCGGCGTATTAAATTACGCTATGCTCACCAAGGTGGACGGATTCCTCCCCGCATTATTATCCATGGGAATCAAACAGAAGCTGTTTCCGATGCTTACCGTCGTTATCTAGTTAACGCTTTTCGCAAAGCATTGGAATTGGTGGGGACACCTTTGCTAATAGAATTCAAGGGCAGTGACAATCCCTACCAGGGACGAGCCAATGTGTTGACCCACCGCCAAGTGGAAAAGCGGCGACGCTTGATGAAGCACGTGAAAAAGCGCTAGCACAAGCGCAGTTTATGTAATGTAATTAGCCGTTTATCCCAAGCGACCATGCCTGATCCCTGCTTCCATTGCGGTTTACCCGTTCCCCCCACTAGCCACTATCGGACCACCATCGACGGCCAATTCCGTTCCTTGTGTTGTGCTGGATGCCAGGCAGTGGCTGAAGCCATTGTGGCTGGAGGATTAACTGATTTCTACCGCCATCGAACTGCACCTTCTCAGAATCCCACTGATCTCGTGCCTGCAGCACTGCGCCAGGTGGATCTCTACGATCGTGCTGATGTTCAAAGGAGCTTTGTCACCGTCAATCCCGCCAATGAACGCCAAGCCTCCCTTATTTTGGAAGGCATCACCTGCGCGGCCTGCGTATGGCTCAATGAACGCCATGTAGGCCGTTTGCCGGGAGTGATAACCTTCCAGATCAACTATTCCACCCATCGAGCCCAAGTTCGTTGGGATGATAGTCAAATCCACCTTTCTGACATCATCAAAGCCGTCGCCGCCATTGGCTACCTGGCTCACCCCTTTGATCCTGGTCGCCAAGAAGAAGTCATTTCTCGGGAACGAAAACAGGCACTGCGACGGCTTGCTATCGCGGCACTAGGGTCGATGCAAGTCATGATGTTAGCGGTGGCTATTTATATCGGTGAGCCGGAAGGAATGAGGGAAACCGATTATGGTTTATGGCATTTCATGCGATGGATGGAATGGCTGTTAGCCACTCCTGTAGTTTTTTACTCGGCGTTGCCTTTTTTTACTGCGGCTTGGCGAGAACTGCGGCGTGGTCAATTGGGAATGGATGTTCCGGTATCTTTAGGGGTACTGGCGGCCTACAGTGCCAGTATTTGGCATACCGTATTAGCCCAGGGAGAGGTGTATTTCGACTCTGCTACTATGTTCATTTTCTTTTTGTTGGCAGGGCGGTACTTGGAAACTAATGCCCGTCAACGGGCGGCAGAGGCTCAAGAAGCTTTGGTGCGATTACAACCCGCCATGGCTACCCGTCTGAATGGCGATGGTGAGCAGGTGGTGGCGGTTGCCGAATTGGTACCAGGGGACCGAGTTTTGGTGCGGCCTGGGGAAACGGTGCCGGTAGACGGAACGGTGCTGGATGGACGGAGTTCTGTAGATGAGTCTCTGCTTACAGGTGAGAGCCTGCCCCAATCCCGCCAACCGGGGGAAGCTTTGGTGGGGGGAACGGTCAATGTGGAAAGCCCGTTGATTCTGGTAGTGGAGAAAGTGGGAGAAGACACTTTATTGTCCGGCATTTTGCGCCTACTGGATCGGGCGCAAATGGAAAAACCCCGCATTGCTCAATTGGCAGATCGCGTTGCTGGATGGTTTGTGCTGGCTGTATTGCTCTTAACTGCCGGGGTAGCGGGATGGTGGTGGCAACATGCCCCTCAAGAAGCATTCCGGGTTGCTCTATCCCTATTGGTTGTTACTTGTCCTTGTGCCCTAGGACTGGCTACCCCAGCGGCCATGACAGCAGCTACCGGTAGTTTGACTCGTCTAGGGTTACTGACGACTCGGGGCCATGCCCTAGAAACCCTGGCCCGCGCCACCCATGTCTTATTTGATAAAACTGGCACCTTGACCCAAGGACGGCTTCATTTGGAAGCTGTGCTATCTCCGACAGGTCCAGTACAAGCCATGGAGCAAAGTGAAGCCCTGGCAATAGCAGCGGCTCTGGAACAAGGCTCCGAGCATCCTGTAGCCCGACTGCTAGTCCAGCAGGGCGCGGGTCAGTTAGTAGCCAGCCAGGTGACTGCGACCCCTGGGCTAGGGGTAGAAGGGATGGTGGAAAGCCAAGTATGGCGCATTGGTCGGCCTTCCTTCGTAGCAGAGCTGTGTCCCATGGCTGAGTTCCCACCGCCTCAAGATGGTAGTGGTACGTTGGTAGCCCTGGGAAGTGAACAAGGAAAAGTGGCTTGGCTAGTACTGTCAGATACCCTGCGCCCCGATGCTCAGGCTACTGTGGCTGGATTACAGTCTCTGGGACTACAAGTGTGGTTGTTGTCGGGGGATGGTTCTGCTGCAGTGAATAAGGTGGCCGGGGAATTGGGTATCCAACAGGCTTGGGCTTCGCTGACACCGGCAGGGAAGCTGGAAAAACTCCAAACCCTCCAAGCCCAGGGGGCTATCGCTGTAATGGTAGGTGATGGAGTAAATGACGCGCCGGTGTTAGCTGCTGCGCCGGTTTCTTTGGCTATGGGGGGAGGTACCCAATTAGCCCATGCTAGTGCCGACATGGTGCTGTTTTCTGAACACCTTCCCCATTTGTTGGCAGGAATAAAGGGTGCTCGCAAAACACTGGCGATTGTCCGCGAAAATTTGTGGTGGGCATTACTTTACAACGTGCTAGCCCTTCCTTTGGCAGCCAGTGGCTACCTAGCCCCTTGGATGTCCGCTATTGGTATGAGTGTTAGCTCTCTTGTCGTAGTGCTAAATGCTTTGCGGCTGACGAAATTAAGTGACCTGAATAAATCGACGGCGGAAAAGGGATGATCGAAGCACGCTTGGTGGAGTTAGAGACCACGGTGGCATTCCAGGATGATGCCCTTAATCAACTCAATGGGGTAGTAACCCGTCAGCAGCAAGAGCTGGCCGAGCTACGCCGAGAATTAACAGCTTTACGGGAACGCTGGCAGGCCCTCCAGGCTTCTCTAGCCGTGGCCCCCCAACCCGATCCTCCCCCTCCCCACTACTGACCTCTATGGTCTTTCCCCATGCTCGATTGGACCCTTGTCCACACAGTATTTCTGGATATGGACGGCACCCTACTAGACCTCCATTTCGATAACCACTTCTGGCAAGACTATCTGCCTCTTTGCTATGCCACCAAACAGGGACTTTCTCCAGCAGCTGGACGGGAAGCGCTGATGGCCCTCTATCGAAAGGCAGAAGGTACTCTCAACTGGTACTGCTTGGACTATTGGAGTGAGCAGTTAGCGATGGATATTCCCCTACTAAAGCAGGAAGTAGACCATTTGATTGCTATTCATCCTCACGTGGTAGATTTCCTCCAAGCAGTAAGGCGGGCTGGGCGGCGGCTGGTGCTGGTAACCAATGCCCACGGTCGGAGCCTAGCATTGAAGATGGAGCGCACCCAACTAGCAGGCTATTTCGATACCTTGATCTGCGCCCACGACCTTGGGTTACCTAAAGAAGATCCAGCCTTTTGGCAACGCCTTCAAAGCCAGGAACCCTTTGATCCCCACCATACCTTGCTGGTAGACGATAGTTTGCCAGTGCTGCGTTCGGCTCAGCGTTATGGTATCGCTCATTTACGCGGGGTACGCTGCCCGGACAGTCGTCGCCCCCCTCGAGTGACGGAAGAATTTATTGCTATTGAGAGTTTCCTTGAGCTGATACCAGCAACGGCAATGGGTGCAAATTGACCCCAGCTAGACTAAGTTAGCGCTTTCCCGGCCCCTAACCTTCCATCGTCTGCTCCCATGACCGTCCCCCATTCTGCCCTGGCCCATTTCATCGATCCCGATAGCGCTCACACCCTGTATGGGCTATTCCGGGAACGGCTGCGCCGCACTCCCCAAGCCATTGCCTACCGCCAATTTGATAACCGGGACAAGTTATGGCGAGACACAACTTGGCAGGAATTGGGAATCTGTCTCTTATACACATCTCCGAGC
>CAWUNB010000059.1:0-10096 GCA_963923745.1 uncultured Thiotrichales bacterium | reverse complement strand
ATAAGAGACAGGCAACGCACCATCTTCCACCAGCGTTCGTTCAAAGTTAACAATTTGGCTCAGACGGCGCTCAAAAGTAGCTGTATCGGTAAGTCCATAAACTTGGTCGAGAATGGGGCGGGAATACCAAGAACTGAGAAATAAACCAATTCGTCCTCTAGGAGGTAACTCCCGCCAGAATCGCCAAAAAGGTGGACGCTCCCGTTCTTCATCAGAAGATTCCCCAAAACCTCTTGTAACAATACCTCGAGGATCCAGCCATTCGTTCAACAAATTCACTGTTTCTCCCTTACCTGCGCCATCCACTCCGTTAAATAAAATAATAACTGGAAAATCATAATCTTGTAATCGATCTTGTAGCGCTAAAAGTTGTTGACGAAGGATTAAAACCTCTTCTTTATAATCGGAAGAAGGAATGGTACGACCCAGTTCAGCGGCCTCAAACATTGTTATCTCCTGCAGGGGTTAGCTTAAAAACAAATTTGTAAAGGAATATTAACATTGGCAAATGAACCAAATGGTGATTTGACCCTTTCTGAGATACCGTGATATAAGTTCCAGGTCCAATTGGTGAGCGGCAATTGTTAGCAAGCTAACAGTATATTGCCAATATTCGTAGATACTAATAATTGAGACATTCCCGCTCTGGTGTCGCTTCCTTAAATGTCTTGAGGGGGCAAAGGGGCGGCGCGGTGAGCGATTTTACCCAGCAAAGGAGAGTCAGCATGATGTTGAGAACCATGAACTCCGTATTAGCACTGGCCGGTGGCCTGCTGGTAAGCACTGCGGCTTGGTCTGCAGGTCCCAGTGGTGCTTTGCTTGCGGGTACCTGTGCAGGTTGCCATGGCACCAATGGGGCAAGTGTAGGCCCAGCCAGTCCCACTATTGCCGGCATGACGGTGGATACTTTCACTGAATCCATGAAGGGTTTCCAGAAGAAGGCAGGAGATGAAGGCTACCGGCCTGCCACAATTATGGATCGGATCGCCAAGGGCTACACGGATGATGAAATTAAGGCCATGGCAGAGTATTTTGCTAAGCAAAAATTCGTTCGTGTGCAGCAGCCTGCCGTCGATGCAGCAAAAGCCAAAGAAGGTAAGAAACTGCACGATGATTATTGCGAAAAATGCCATACCGATGAAGGCCGTAAGGATGAGGATGGCTCTAGCGTACTAGCGGGTCAATGGTTGCAGTACTTGCAATTCACCGCCGAAGATTTCCACTCAGGCGCTCGCGAGATGCCGAAGAAAATGAAGAGTCGGATTGAGGCTATGGGCCGCGAAGCCGGAGCGGATGGTCTCGATAAAGTCATGCATTTTTACGCAAGCCAAAAGTAAGCCGGGGAGGCAGCGCGAATGTCTAATATCACTCGCAGAGATTTTGTAAAACTAACTGCAGGCGCTACCGCAGTTGGCATGGTGGGGTTCCCTTTTATTGCACGGGGAGCAGGCAAAAAAGTAGTTGTTATCGGTGGCGGTGCTGGCGGCACTATTGCCGCCAAATATATCCGTCTGGCGGATCCGTCTGTTGAAGTTACTTTGGTAGAGCAGAACCCGGACTATTACACCTGCTTTCTTAGTAATGAAGTATTGACGGGTGAGCGAACTCTCGATTCCCTTAAGTTTGGCTATAAGAATTTAGCCAGTAATCATGGTATTAAGGTCGTTCCCAAAGAAGCTATCGGTATCGATCCCGGAGCTAAGAAAGTTTCCTTGGCCGGTGGTGAAAAGCTATCCTACGATAAATTGATCGTTTCTCCAGGGGTAGAACTAAAGTTTGATGCTATCGCTGGTTATAGCGATAAAGTCATCGACAAGATTCCCCACGCTTGGAAAGCCGGCCCTCAGACCACTCTGCTACGCAAACAATTAGAGTCGGTAAAAGATGGTGGCGTAATAGTTATCTCTGCACCCGCCGATCCCTATCGTTGCCCCCCCGGACCCTACGAGCGGGCAAGCCTGATGGCTCACTATCTGAAAACCCACAATAAGTCCAAGTGCAAGATCATTATCATGGATGCGAAGGAAAAATTTTCTAAGCAGGGATTGTTCCAGGAAGGTTGGACCGCAATGTATGGCTTTGGTACCCCCAACAGCATGATTGAGTGGCGTCCAGCATCAGCTGAAGGCAAGGTCACCAAAGTAGACGCCGCAACCATGACTGTTACAGCGGGTGAGCTGGATTCTGTTACTAAAGCAGACCTTATTAATATCATCCCTCCCCAAATGGCCGGCAAAATTGCCCAAGTATCGGGCCTAACGGACGACAAGGGGTGGTGTCCGGTAAACAAGGCTACTTTTGAGTCCACTAAGGCCAAGGATGTCTATGTCATTGGTGATGCCTGCTCAGCAGCAGAAATGCCAAAATCTGCTTACGCTGCTAATTCCCAAGCCAAGGTATGTGCAGCTGCAGTAGTTGCATCCCTGAAGGGTGAAGAGCCTCCTGTTCCCACTTATGTCAACACTTGCTACAGCATTTTGGGTGAGGACTGGGGTATCTCAGTAGCCGGGGTTTATCGCCTGGAAGGTGACATCATTAAGTCAGTTCCAAACTCTGGTGGTATCTCCCCCGCTAAGGCCCCTGCGGCTATGCGTAAGCGGGAGGTGGCTTACGCCCATAGCTGGTTTAAGAACATCGTCCACGACATGTTTGATTAAGTAATTCCGATTTGGTAAAGGAATTGGGAAGAGGAGAAAACGGGGCTGCAAGGCCCCGTTTTCATGTAAGTGGGCAAGTCTTGGGGGTTGCTATGGTGAACAATAAAATCCTCGCAGTGCTAACTGTGGTCGTTGGTTTAGGGGTAGCGACAAGTGTTTTAGCTTGGGATGACGAAAAAGAAGAAGCTATGTCGTTGACACCGAATATAGAAAATGGTCGGCGGATCTATGAAATGTGTGCTATTTGCCATACCCCATTAGGTTGGGGTGGGCAAATGGGGCGATTTCCTCAAATTGCTGGACAACATCCCAATGTTACTATCAAGCAATTAGCCGATATTCGCTCCGGCAATCGTGATAACCCCACTATGTATCCCTTCGCCCAAGCGAGTGTTTTGGGAGGTCCACAAAACATTGCCGACGTAGCCGCTTACATTGCTCGTTTACCCATGGCACCTGTTCATGAAATGGGGCCCGGTATTGCTTTAGAGCGGGGAGCTGCTCTGTATAAGGAGCATTGTGTCAAATGTCATGGTGAAACCGGAGAAGGTAATAACAATGATTTTTATCCAAGAATTCAAGGGCAGCATTTCTCCTACTTGCTTCGCCAATTTCGTTGGATAAAAGAAGGTGTTCGTCACAATGGCGATTCATCAATGGTAAAGCAAATCAAAGGATTTGATGAAGCAGACACCTTAGCAGTAGTCGATTATGTATCTCATTTGCAGCCTCCTCAAGAAATGGTAGCTCCTACTGGTTGGCGAAATCCTGATTTCCCAGTAGATTTTGTTACCACTCCTCCCATACCCTTCAACGCTCCTACTCCTTAGAATGATTTGCTGAGGTTGAATATGAATGAATCCACGCCTGTGGCAAAAAAAACTACGTTGCGTAATAGCTTGCTGTTAGCAGGTTTATTTATTGTTGGAATTATTTTTGCCGGTGGTTTTTCTTTGGCCCTCGATGCCACTAATACCACTGAATTTTGCACTTCTTGTCATTCCATGCAGACTAATCTAGAAGAACTGAAAGAAAAGTCTCACTGGAATAATCGTACCGGTGTCCACGCAGGGTGTGCCAATTGCCATGTACCTAAAGCTTTCTGGCCAAAGATGCAGGCCAAAATCATGGCAGCGAAAGATGTCTATCATGAGCTAATGGGGACGATTAATACTCCTGAAAAGTACGAAGCTCGCCGCCTGCAAATGGCCCAGGCCGTATGGGATAAAATGAAGGCTTCCGATTCTCGGGTATGCAAGAGTTGTCACTCTTTTCAACACATGGATTTTAGCCAACAGGATCGGTTTGCCCGGAAGAAGCATGAAAATGCTCCAGATCGGGGGTTTACTTGCATTGACTGTCACAAGGGGATCGCTCACAAGAAAGCCAAGACGGCTGGTGACGATGACGACGACGACAAGATGTCCAAAAAGAGATAATTGGTCATTGGGTCGCAAGGGGAATACCTGATGAATATCAAGGTAGTGTTTCTGATGCTGGGGCTGGCTACCGCTCCTTTCGCTTTCGGCGAGGGAATAACGCAGGATGAGTTGAACCGTCAGCTTCGTGAATCTGCTGCAGAGAATGACGTTGCTGTGGTTCGTGCGCTGTTGGAGAAAGGGGCTGACGTCAACTCTTCAACGGAGTCAGGTAAAACGGCATTGATGCGGGCAGTAGAAAATGGTAACCGAGCGACGGCGGTAGTCCTGCTTTCTAAAGGGGCCAACGTTAATGCACGCACCACGTCAGGTTCTACTGCCCTGACTTTTGCCGCTGAAAACGGCTATCAAGACCTTTCTGCCATGCTGGTAGAGCTGGGCGCTAATGTTCACGACCGTACTCGTTCTGGCTGGGATGCTTTAATGATCGCTGCCCGTTTGGGTTATGACGTCGTGGTAGATCAATTAATGCTCTTTCAGGCAGATCCCGGTGCTTCCGATAAACAGGGAAATACCGCTATTCATGGAGCGGTTGAGCAAGGACACAGCAAAGTCGTTAAGGTTCTACTGAAGTATAAACCGAACCTTAATATCCCTAATCGAAAAGGTGAAACCCCCCTTATCAAAGCAGCTATTGGTGGCTTTGCGAATATCGTTCAATTGCTATTGGCTAACGGTGCCAATGCCAATGCACAAGATCGCTCGGGCGCTACCGCCCTGCTGCTGGCTGCGGAAAAAGGGCAGGGAGATGTTGTCAACGTACTCCTCCAGGCCAAAGCAGATGTGGATTTAGCCGATCAAGGGGGTAATACTCCGCTGATGATGGCTGCTGGAGGATGTCAGGCTAAAATCGTTTCTCTGTTGCTGACTAAAGGTGCCCAAGTTACCAAGAAAAATAACGACGGCAAAACAGCAAAGGATATCGCAGAGCAGCAGCACCATACGGAGTGCTTAACCCTGTTGGGGGGGTAACAGTTACCCTGGTTTGCGAATAGCTCCCATAAAAAAGCCCCCTGTAAAGGGGGCTAAAAGGGAGAGCCAACCAGTACTAAAAAAGGGGAGGTGTTAAGCGGCGTACTTAATGACAGTTGCGCTGCTTTGCTCGACAAACTGAGCAAAACTGTCTTCCAGCAACTGACCAACAGCCGTTTTGGTTTCTTGCAATGTATCCATTACCCGTTGAGCATTGGCCGTAGCCTGTTCATTAGCTTCTACCAACAAAGCGGGCCCGTTGCTGAAAACGTCCTGCATCTCTTCAGGTTCACTGACCAACTTAACCTGACGCACGCTGTGGGCTAGATATTCGTTAGCGATATCCAACTGCTGAGCGGCAAGGCGTTCTACAGTTTGGGCAGCGATGTAATTCAACTGAACCACAGGTTGTAAGGTCGCCTGCGTCATTTTTACCCACTGAGCAATCAATTCGTTCTGCATGAGAGTATCTCCAAAGTTTTGTTGCGTTGCAACATTTGTGCGTTGCAGCATAAAGGACCTTGGGTTCCTTGTCAAGCACCTGTGAAGGGATTGGGTTATCATTCCGCCCCCTTTTGTTGATGAAAACACCTATGATCGAACTCAACCCCATTCTCTATCGCATCAAAGACCTGGAAGGGCGTAGTCAGACCCTGAGGGGGTACCTTTGACTACGACAGCAAACACGACCGGCTTATCGAGGTACAAAGGGAGCTAGAAGACCCTAAGATTTGGGATGACCCTGAGCGGGCTCAGCAGTTGGGGCGGGAGCGCTCTCAGTTAGAAACCGTTGTTAATACCTTAGGGGATATTAGTGAGCGGTTAAATGAAGCCCGAGACTTGCTAGCCTTGGCAGCAGAAGAGCAAGACCAAGCGACAGTTGAATCGGTAATAGTGGATTTAGATACCCTGGAAAATCGAGTTGCCTCATTAGAGTTCCGGCGCATGTTCGCCAATCCCATGGATCCCCACCATGCCTATTTGGATGTCCAATCCGGTTCAGGGGGCACCGAGGCGCAAGATTGGGCCGCTATGTTGTTGCGCATGTACCTGCGATGGGCAGAACGGCGGGGTTTTACCACAGAAATAATGGAGGAATCGCCAGGAGAAGTAGCGGGCATCAAGAGTGCCACTGTGCGTGTTGAAGGAGACTATGCCTACGGCTGGTTGCGTACCGAAACGGGTATCCATCGCCTAGTTCGTAAATCTCCCTTTGATTCGGGTAACCGCCGCCATACCTCTTTTGCAGCGGTATTCATCTATCCAGAAGTAGATGACGACATCGCCATTGACATCAATCCCGTGGATCTCAAAGTTGACACTTACCGGTCCAGTGGTGCCGGTGGTCAGCATGTTAATAAAACCGAATCAGCTATTCGTATTACTCACGTTCCTAGCGGTATCGTAGTGCAATGCCAAAGTGAACGTTCTCAGCACAAAAATCGAGCAAAGGCCATGTCCCAATTAAAGGCCAAACTCTATGAATTAGAACAACGAAAACAGCAGGCAGAAAAACAAGCCGTGGAAGAATCTAAATCAGATATCGGTTGGGGTTATCAAATTCGTTCCTACGTATTAGATCAATCCCGAGTAAAAGATCTGCGTACCAATATAGAACGAGGAGATCCAGATAAAGTATTGGATGGCGATCTAGATGATTTTATCGAAGCCAGCTTAAAAAGCGGGCTATAGTTATTTTATAGCAATCTTTCTAATTCCTTTCTAATTCTAGAGCATATTATGACTTTTGAGCAAGATGAGAATGAACAAATAGCCCAACGCCGGGCCAAGCTGGCCTTATTACGGGAACAAGGGCAAGCTTTTCCTAATGATTTTTGCCGCGATGCCTTCGCTGGAGATTTATTGCAGGTTTATGGGGAACAAACAGCGGAAATTCTTGAGAAAAATCCCCATGCTGTACAAATTGCTGGTCGATTAATGACACGGCGAATTATGGGAAAGGCAGCTTTTGTTCATTTACAGGATATGTCAGGAAAAATACAAGTTTATCTAAAACGAGATGAGTTACCCGCTGATGTTTATGAAATATTTAAAAGCTGGGATATTGGGGATATTTTAGGTATAACGGGCACACTGTTTAAAACTAAAACGGGTGAATTGTCCGTTAAAGCCAGTCAAGCTCGATTATTAACAAAAGCTCTGCGTCCATTACCGGAAAAATTTCACGGTTTAGCCGATCAAGAAACACGCTACCGGCAGCGTTATCTTGATCTAATTATGAGCGAAGATACTCGTCGTACTTTTAAAATACGCTCGGGAATTATTCAAGGAATTCGCCATTATCTCACTACCAAAGGGTTTCTTGAAGTAGAAACGCCTATGATGCATCCTATTCCTGGGGGAGCTACTGCACGTCCCTTTGTTACTTTTCATAATGCGTTGGATATGGAGTTATTTCTCCGTATCGCACCAGAGCTTTATCTAAAGCGACTCGTTGTGGGAGGTATTGAACGGGTTTTTGAAATTAACCGTAATTTTCGTAATGAAGGATTGTCCACCCGTCACAATCCTGAATTCACCATGTTGGAGTTTTATCAAGCTTACGGAAATTATCAAGATTTAATGAATTTGACGGAAGAGATGCTAGGTACAGTTACTCAACAGGTATTAGGTACTAAACAATTCATCTTTCAAGAAATAAACTACGATTTTACCAAACCATTTAATCGCTTTACTATGAAAGAAGCGATTCTACACTTTAATCCTGAATTGCCCCCTGCTATGCTAGAATCATTGGCCGCTGCCCAGCAAGTAGCAAATCAGCTAGCTATTCCTCTCAAAAGCGATTATGGATTAGGGAAAGTACAGACAGAAATTTTTGAAAAAACTGTAGAACCTAATCTCCAAGAGCCGACTTTTATCACTGCTTATCCGACGGAAGTATCTCCTTTAGCACGGCGCAATGATCACGATCCCTTGGTCACTGATCGATTTGAGTTATTTATTGCGGGTCGGGAAATTGCTAATGGTTTTTCTGAATTAAACGACCCTGAAGATCAGGCAGAACGGTTCCACGCCCAGATTCGCGCCAAGGAAGCAGGGGATCTGGAAGCTATGCATTTTGACAGTGATTACATCATGGCTTTAGAGCATGGCATGCCCCCTACTGCCGGAGAAGGAATTGGCATTGATCGCCTGGTTATGTTATTGACAGACAGCCCATCTATTCGGGATGTTTTGTTGTTTCCTCACCTGCGACCCCGAGCTAAGTAGATAGCAGAAATGGCTAAAGATAAAAAAACTACTGGTGAAAGTACCATTGCTTTAAATAGGCAGGCACGCCATGAGTATTTTCTGGAAGATCGCTATGAAGCAGGGTTAGTGCTAGAAGGTTGGGAAGTAAAAAGCTTACGGGCTGGGCGATTACAATTGAAAGAGAGTTACGTTCTTCTCAATAAAGGGGAGGCATGGTTGTTTGGTTCCCATATTTCCCCTCTCCCCACAGCCTCTACCCATATTCATCCTGATCCCACGCGAACTCGTAAATTGCTATTGCATCGAGAACAGTTACGTAAATTAATTGGCGCAGTGGAGCGAAAAGGTTATACCCTCATTCCTATAGCAATGTACTGGAAAAAAGGCAGAGCTAAATTGGAAATTGCTCTTGCTAAGGGTAAACAAGATTTTGATAAACGGAATACCGAACGGGATAGGGATTGGCAACGGGAAAAAGAGCGATTGTTTAAGACCCATTAACTATCATGAATCTACGTCGAACATTTGCTATCGCTCGCAAAGAATGGTGGCACTTATTGCGGGATCCCCAAAGCTTAGCCATGATTTTATTTATGCCGGCTATGCTGTTATTTCTTTTTGGTTATGCTATTCGGTTAGATGTTCAGGAAGCACCGCTGGGAGTACTACAAGAGTCCCACGACGGAGGGTCTAACGAATTAATTGCCCGTTTTAATGCCAGTCGTGCGTTTAATATTGTTGCTTATTATGGTAGCCGAGAAGAGCTGCGGGATTCTCTCGCTCAAGGAAAAGTATGGGGTGCATTGGTTATTCCGGCTTCCTATCCCCGTGACTTAGCTGCTAATCGAGGACGGGTGCAGTTATTGCTGGATGGAGTGGATGCCAATAGTGCTCGGCTGGTACGCAATTACGCTTTGGGTTTAGTCGATGGCTACGCCCGAGAACTGTCAGGTAGTCAACCTCCTTTACAATTGGAGGAGCGCACTTGGTTTAACGAGGCAGTAGAGAGCCGCTTGGCCATCGTTCCGGGGGTAATTGCGGTAGTAATGGCCGTCATTGGAGCACTAATGACATCCCTCACTGTGGCTCGAGAAATGGAGTCCGGTAGTTTGGCCCTACTCGCTACCACCCCCCTAACCCGATCAGAGTTTTTGCTGGGGAAATTAGCGCCTTATTTTATTATCGGCCTATTAGATGTTTTGGTAGCAGCAGCCTGCGCGGTATGGCTATTTGATGTTCCACTACGGGCAGGACTATTAGCATTGATGGGAGTGTCTTCACTGTTTCTATTGGTGGTAATGCTTCAGGGAACCTTGATTTCTATTAATGCTGGTAACCAGATGCTGGCCAGCCAAATTGCCCTCGTAGCGACTTTTTTACCAGCTTTTCTATTATCAGGGTTTATCTTCGCCATCGATAATATGCCTTTTATGCTGCATTACATCACTCTAGCAGTGCCAGCTCGCTATTATGTCACTTTATCTAAAGCTATCTTTCTAAAGGGTATCTCTCCTTTTGTGCTATGGGCCGATACCCTCGCCTTGACCTTTATCACCCTACTCCTCGCTGGAGTAGTACTACGCCGAGCTAAACGATTGGGTCTTAGTGGTTAAAACACACCGACCAAGCTCAGCTCGGTCGGTGGCGTTTCTGCAAAAGGCTTCTACTTAGCTTTTGCCGCTGGAGCGCTAACTACTGGCGCTACGGGATAGCCGTAGACCGGGTAGGCTGGATAACCCCATCCTCCCCAGCCCGGACCACCCCAGCCGGGATAATAGTCCCAACCGTTGTTGCCCCAGCCATTACCCCAAC
>CAWUNB010000058.1:0-10379 GCA_963923745.1 uncultured Thiotrichales bacterium | reverse complement strand
TGGTACTGCTAATCGTTACCGTTTGAGCACTCGTATAAGTACCGCCACTGGGACTGAAGACTGGGGTCGCTGTTGCGCTAACGATGGTATAGACCGCCGACGCTACCTCGCTACTTGAATACCCAGTAGCGATAGCAATTGCCTTCACTGTGGTACTACGACTGACGGTAAATGGCCCGGTATAACGAGTAGAAGCAATGGTCGGCGTAGAACCATCTGTCGTGTAGTAGATCGTCGCACCTCTCGTCGTAGCGCCAATCGTTACCGTGCGAGTACTGGTATAAGGACCACTACTAGGACTAATGGTTGGTGTCGTTGTTTGGAGAGTAATGCTATAGAGGGCAGAAGCAACGGCACTGGCGCTGTAACCTTGAGCGGTGGCAATAGCCTTTAGCTTAGTGGTCTGACTAATAGTGAAAGGCCCGGTATAACGGCGAGACGATGTCGTTGGGGTCGAGTTATCCGTGGTGTAATAAATCGTTGCATCGGCAGTAGCGCTACTAATCGTTACAGTTTGAGTACCAACATAGCTACTCCCTGTATCCGGACTAAAGGTCGGCGTAGCAGCAGAAAGTCTAATGGTGTAGGCCCTTGAAACCACAGCACTGTTACTGTAGCCCGCCGCTATAACGATAGCCCTCACCGTCATCGTTCTAGTAACAAGGATAGGGGTGGTGTACAGGGTGGACGACGCCGATGAAGGCGCTGAACCGTCAACGGTGTAGTAGATAAATGCGCCAGGGGTGGTACTACTAATAGTCACCGGCTGAGCGCCGGTGTATATCCCCGCGTTCAAACTGAAAGTTGGTGCCGTTGCTCGCGGGTTGGCGGCATAGGCTCCTGTCACAGGAATAGCCAAGAGGACGAAGCTAATTGCGAGAAAAACCGCAAAGAGTGAATGAAGTGATCGGACTGCGGCGCGGGTAGGCATGGGCGTGGTGTTTCTTAGTTGCAGGACAGTATGGAAGAGGCTGGCGCTCAATCTAGGGTGGGACTATCCAATAACCGGTGGGAGTATATCAGCCATATTCTTGCAGATAAACCCTCGGAGCACGCCAAAGCTCCTTCGGGGAATCCTTTCACTGCTGGAAATTAAAAACTAAAAGCTATACCCATACGACCCAATAAATGGGGCAACTTATTCCCCTCCATCGAATTAATAGTCTATACTGTTTTTATTCCGCCCTTTGGTCTTTAGAAAAGAAAACTGATGAAGACTATTTTAAAAATGTCCTGATTCAGATCGGGTAAGCGAAAATATATCTAAAATAAATTAGGAGATTATACCCATGGTTTTTAGACACCTTAAAATGAGAGGATATGTGACCCTCACTGGGGCATTACTCTGCGTACTTCCATTAACGAATGGGATGGCCATTACCACTAATAAAACCACCCAAACCATTAGCACTATCAGCTTCAGTCCTACTACCCTTAATGTCGGTAGTACTGTTGCCGCTATTGCTACAGCGACCTCAGGGTTGCCAGTAACCTTTCGCTCCACAACACCGAGTATCTGTACTACAGATAGCACAAATGGCAATAGGATAACTGGGATCAGTGCCGGTACTTGCAGTATCAATGCAAATCAAGCAGGTAATAATAGATATAGTCCCGCACCAACAGTTATTCAGCGTATCCGTGTGATAGGAAAAGCCAATCAAACTATCAGTGCCCTTAGATTTACTCCTGCCAACCTAGGGGTAGGAAGGACAGCAACGGTTAGAGCTACTGCAACATCCGGATTGATAGTGAGTTTTCGCTCCACCACCCCTAGTATCTGCGCCGTACTCGGTACCACTATAACTGCAGTTAGTGTAGGAACCTGTACAGTTGCCGCCAATCAAACTGGCAACGCTAATTACAATAGTGCCCCACAAATAATTAAAAATCTTGCAGTTACTAAAGGTAATCAGACTATTGGGGATATCAGCTTCACACCTGCAACTTTAACAGTAGGTGGAACTGTTAATGCTGATGCTAGGGCTACTTCAAGATTGTCGGTTAGCTTTAGTTCTATAACACCTAAAATCTGTGATATGAGCGAAACGGGTGATAATACAATCACTGGAATAAGCACTGGTACCTGTACAATTGCAGCCAATCAGATAGGTGATAGTAATTATAATCCCGCGTCACAAGTAACAAAAAATATTACCATCAGCGGAACTAGCCCAGTTAGCGGTGATGGACCAGCATTTACCATGGCTCAAACTATTTCTGATCAAGCCCAATTAACTACTCTTGGATTTGATGGCCTTGCTCTACTGACAGGGAATTTAGACGCACAGTCATTTTTTCCACCAGGAAAAGTAGCTGATTACACCGGATTTCAATACCTACGTGATAATGACCCAGATAATATGGGGCATAATACCGATTTTTTAACGCGGATTGCGTACAATGTCATCTATCTATTGAATACTTCCCAATTTAACCAACTCCAAGCACTGGCTGTGGCTCAACTTGAGCAAGTTAATCTTTACGCCTACAAGCGTTTTCCGTTAATGCAAGCATTTCGTCGGTTAATAGATGGAGATATTCCGAGCGGTTCGGTAGGACTGAATCTAAATGCAGTAAAGCAAGCATCTAACACGCTCTACTTGATAGATGGGCAAATTAGCTTAGACCGAGCCCAGCTCTATGCCAATATTATTAATTCATTGGATACTAGCCAAAAAGCTTATTTAGACAGTATGACTGGCAAAGGCTTTAATTCCTGGGCAGATATTAGTGCCAGCCAAGTTAATAATAAGATGCAATCCCTACCGAGGGGTACGGCACAATTAGTAATGACTTATGCCAGTGATATTTTCAGTTGGTACGCAGGTTCGCTGGATGCTGATGTCTACTTTTGTCCTGAGCGTCATGGAACTTATTATGGTGGGTTTTACATGAAAGATGCACCCGCTGTTGGTCATAGTGGATACAGCATTGATGAACAACTTACTGCGACTGCCGGTGCAGCTATCAGCGATAGCACTAAAGGGTATGTGACTGCTGAGCAAGCAAATCTAATGTCTAAGTTATTGGAAAGTCAGAGAGATAATCTTTACCAGGGAACAAGTACTAATATTGTCCAGGTCCGAACGCAAATTGCGACCCTATTGCGTAGTTTGCTAAATTCGACTACAAGCGTGGACACTATTAAAAATCAAGTTCTCTCGCTTTCAAGTATTTATGGAAATCTAGATGGCGAAAATAACTATTACTATGCCACTACTTTTGCTCAAATCTATCGGACCCTGAATAGTACTCAGAAGAGTAATCTTGAGACTTTACGAAAATCGATTTTGTCAGGTCAGTATGTCAATGGGACATTTTTTGATTACAGTGTTGCAGCCATGCCATTTCTCTACGCTGACACCATTCTTGATGGGAGTGTTCTTACTCCATACCTAGATACCGATTACTTATTTTTTGAACCCTAGAGCTGCCCTAGAAAATATTGCTGATCACACCGAGGTCGCCTGGAGACGATTTGGTTTTCTGAATCTATCCAGCGCGACATAAACCACCGGTGTAGTATAGAGAGTTAACATCTGGCTAAATAGTAATCCGCCGACAATAGCAATTCCCAATGGAGTCCGTAGTTCTGCTCCTTCTCCCCTACCCAACACCAGAGGAATAGCGCCCCCAATAGCCGCTAAGGTCGTCATCATAATCGGGCGAAAACGTAGCTGACAGGCTTGATAGATAGCTTGGGCGGGGCTCATACCCCAACGGCGTTGCTGGTGGATAGCAAAATCGATCATCATAATGGCATTCTTTTTCACAATACCAATCAGTAATAATATCCCGATTAAAGCAATAACACTAAATTCAGTGTGAAAGGCCATGAGAGCTAATAGAGCACCCACACCAGCGGAAGGCAAAGTGGAAAGAATGGTGAGAGGGTGAATAAGACTCTCGTAAAGCATACCTAATACCAGATAGATAGTAATAATGGCGGCTAGAATTAACAGTGGTTGACTGGCGAGGGATTCTTGAAAAGCTCGAGCAGTACCCTGAAAACCACCGTGAATACTGTTAGGGATACCAGCCTCGGCCAAAGTTAGATTAATAGCAGTGGACGCCTGACCTAAAGAGATTCCTTCCGGTAGATTAAAACTAATCGTGGTGGCGGGGAATCCTCCTTGGTGATTGACCGCTAGAGGCGCATTAGTGGGAGCTATTTGGGCAAAAGACCGTAATGGAATAGGATCTCCGTTAGGACCAATAAAACGAAGATGGGCTAACCCTTGAGGATCTTGTAAAAAGTGAGGAGATAATTCTAATACGACTCGATATTGATTAAGAGGATTATAGATAGTAGATACTAACCGCTGACCAAAAGCATCGTTTAGAGTAGCATCGATGGTACGAATATTCAGCCCTAAGCGAGAAGCACTATCGCGATCAATCGTTATAAAGGTTTGCAGGCTTTTATCTTCTTGATCGGTGCTAACATCAACTAATTCCGGAAGTTGAGACAACAATCGACGGATTTGCGGTTCCCAATAGCGTAATTCCTCTAACTCATCTCCTTGGAGGGTATATTGGAATTGGGCGTTACTTTGACGCCCCCCCACCCGGACATCTTGAGCTGCCATCAAAAACAATCCAGCGCCGGCTTCTCGTCCCAATGGTTTTCGCAAACGTTCCATCACTTGGGTAATTCCTTGCTGTCGTTCAGTCAACGGTTTCAGGGCAATAAATAAAGTCGCTGAATTTCGTTGCGCCCCCCCAGTAAACCCTACTACTGATTCTACTGCGGGATCAGCCTGTAAAGTGACCATGAAACTTTGTAATTTACGCTCCATCGCTTGGAAAGAAATAGTTTGATCAGCTTGAACTCGGCCAATTAAGCGACCAGTGTCCTGTTGCGGAAAGAAACCTTTCTCTATGGTGAGGTATAAATAACCATTGAGGGCCACTGTTAATCCTAATAACGTCAATATTAACGGCCCATGACGAAGAGACCAGGCTAAACTGCGGCGATATCCCCGACTAATAACTCGCCCTAATTTTTTTTGCCAATCCATAAACCATCCTGTTAACCAGAATGACCGGACTGATGGCGCTAATGGGGATTGTAATAAACGGGCAGCCATAGTAGGAATCGTGGCCAAAGAAACCACCATGGATATCAGAATAGCCCCAGATAAAGTAACAGCAAATTCTCGAAATAATCGTCCAATAATTCCCCCCATTAGCAATACTGGAATAAATACTGCAACTAAAGATAGGCTAATGGACACCACGGTGAAACCAATTTGTTTGGCCCCTAGTAAAGCTGCTTGCCGAGGGGAATGACCGGCTTCCAAGTGGCGAGTAATGTTTTCCAGCACCACAATAGCATCGTCCACGACAAAACCAGTGGCTACGGTAAGGGCCATTAACGATAGATTATCCAGGCTATAGCCCCATAGGTGCATTAACCCGAAAGTTCCCACCAGAGACACCGGTACCGCTATGCTGGGAATTAGGGCGGTACGGAGTTGCCCCAAAAATAGCCACACCACTAACACCACCAGGGCCACAGAAATAAGGAGAGTCCGCTCCACTTCCCGCAGGGAACTGCGAATGGTGGGAGTACGGTCCATCACTACCTGGAAAGCCATTGCTGTGGGAATAAGGGCTTGGAGATGGGGTACTAAGTGCCGGACTCGGTCCACGGTGGCAATGATATTGGCCCCTGGTTCACGAAACAGGATGAGCAATACCGCTGGTTTGCCATTGGCTGCTCCGTAATTACGCAAATCTTGGACGGAATCGCTAACTTGTCCCAAATCCCCTAGCCGTACTGCTCCCCCATTGCGATAACGCACGATAAGGGACCGGTATTGGTCGGCAGTGCGGGCCTGATCGTTGGCCGCTAGTTGCCATTGCCTTTCTTCGTCTTCCACCACCCCCAGAGGTCGTCGCCCCGTGCTCTGGGTTACAACCGTACGGACTTCTTCTAGGCCGATACCGCTGGCGGCTAAGCGTTGAGGGTCCAGGTCAATGCGTACGGCGGGCAGTGCCCCTCCCCCTATCATGACCTGGCCGATACCACTGACTTGGGAGAGTCGCTGGGCCAGTACCGTAGAAGCGGCGTCGTACATTTGGCCAGGGCTGAAGGTATCGGAAGTCAGGGATAAGATGAGAATAGGAGAATCAGCAGGGTTTACTTTACGGTAGCTAGGGTTGTTGGGTAGGCCGGAAGGCAACAAAGGACGGGCGGCATTAATGGCAGCCTGTACATCCCTGGCAGCACCATTAATGTCCCGATCCAGGTCGAACTGTACGGTAACTCGCACGTTACCCAGGGAACTGGCGGAAGTAATCTCCGTTACTCCGGCAATGCGCCCTAATGCTCGCTCCAGTGGAGTGGCCACACTGGCTGCCATAGTTTCGGGACTAGCACCGGGCAAACTGGCCTGGACCGCAATAGTGGGAAAATCCACTTGAGGCAAAGGCGAGACGGGTAATTGGAGAAAAGCCAAAGCGCCAGCCAACAGAATGGCTAAGGTAAGCAGGGTGGTAGCAACTGGACGATCAATCAGTAGGGCTGAAATAAAATCAATCCTCCTGCCGAGGAAACCAACGCCGTACCAGTCGATCAAAGGCTAAATAAATTACCGGCGTGGTAAATAAAGTCAGGACCTGACTAACGATTAACCCACCCACGAGGGCATAGCCCAAGGGCTGGCGTAACTCAGCCCCATAACCACTGCCAGATAGCAGGGGCAAAGCCCCTAGCAAAGCCGCCAGGGTGGTCATAAGAATTGGGCGAAACCGTAGCAGACTGGCTTGAAAAATAGCGTCCTGGGGAGTTAATCCCTGTTGCCGCTCAGCCTCCAGAGCAAAGTCGATCATCATGATGGCGTTCTTTTTAACAATACCGATGAGCAACACGATACCAATCACGCCAATGACATCCAGCCCGCTCCCTGTGAGCCACAGCGCCAATAACGCCCCAACGCCTGCAGACGGCAAGGTGGAAAGAATAGTAATGGGATGAATGTAGCTCTCGTAGAGTACTCCCAGTACTAGATAAACAGTCACCAAGGCCGCAATCACCAATAACAGGGTATTGGTTGACGCGGTTTGGAAAGCCAAGGCGGCTCCCTGGAAGCGAGTTTCAATAGCTGGAGGCAGCGCCAAAGCCTGTTCCGCACTACGAACAGCGGCTACCCCCTGGCCTAGGGCTACTCCAGGGGCGAGGTTGAAGGATACGGTGGCTGCAGGAAATTGGTCCACATGGCTGATCACCAAGGGGGCTGTACGTTCGCTGAAGCGAGCCACTGTGCTGAGGGGAATTGCCTGGCTGTTGTTGCCAGGCACATAGAGCATATTCAGGGCATCAGGGCCAGCCCGGAATGCCGGTTTAACCTCCAATACCACCCGATATTGATTGGAGGGAGTGAAGATGGTGGAAATAAGCCGCTGGCCGAAGGCATCGTATAGGGCGTTATCAATGGCAGCCACGGTGACTCCCAGCCGACTAGCTCCATCCCGATCAATGTCTACGTACAGTTGTAACCCTTGGTCCTGATGATCCACCGCGACATCCAGCAACTCTGGTAATTGGGACAAGCGGTTCACCAGGCGGGGTACCCACTGGCTTAGTAGCACGGAATCAGGACAGGACAGCGTAAATTGGTACTGAGTACGGGATACCCGATCTTCCACAGTGAGATCTTGGATCGGTTGCAAATACAAACTAATACCAGGAATGGATTGGGTATTGGCCATCAAACGGCGAATAACGGTCCCAACCCGCTGGTGACGCTGGGCCAAGGGTTTGAGAGTAATCAACAGGCGACCACTATTGAGGGTGGTATTCGTACCATCTACCCCAATAAAGGAAGACAAACTAGCAACCGCCGGATCGGCCAAAATGGCCGCTGCTAGAGTCTGTTGCCGCTCGGCCATAGCCCTGAAGGAAATGGATTGGGGGGCTTCTGTAATGGCCTGAATTACCCCGGTGTCTTGTAGCGGAAAGAAACCTTTGGGGATCCAAACATAGAGCGCTACGGTGAGTAACAAGGTAGTCAGGGCAACGGCTTGCGTTATCTGTTGATGGGCCAGTACCCACTGGAGGGCTCGGCCATAATGCCCAATTACCCGATCCATTAAGAGCGGTTTATCGGTTAGTCTTCCTCGCTTTTCTCGTAGCAGACGACCGCACAACATGGGTGTCAGGGTCAGGGATACTCCAGCGGAAATCAAAATAGTAACGGCTAGGGTCAGGGCAAATTCATGGAATAGCCGCCCCACCACTTCTTCCATGAACAGCAGAGGTATGAGTACGGCAATGAGGGACAGGGTCAGGGAGATAATAGTAAAACCAATCTCCTGAGCTCCCCGTAAAGCCGCCGCCAAAGGACGTTCGCCCTGTTCTATGTAGCGACTGATGTTTTCAATCATCACGATGGCATCATCCACCACAAAACCAGTGGCAATGGTGAGGGCCATCAAGGTCAAGTTATTGATGGAAAAACCTGCCAAGTACATAAAACCGAAGGTTCCTACCAAAGACAGGGGTACGGCTAAGCTAGGAATCAAGGTGGCAGCAGGGTTTCCCAAGAACAAAAAAATCACCATAACCACCAGGGCTACTGCCAGTAGTAGCTCTAACTGCACATCTTCCACGGAAGCGCGGATAGTAATGGTGCGATCACTTAGGACGGTGAGTTCCAGGGCTGCTGGGAGGCTGGCCTGAAGCTGAGGCAAAGCGGCCTTAACCCGCTCCGCTACCTGAATCACATTGGCCCCAGGTTGACGCTGGATATTGAGGATCACGCCTTCTTGGCGACCGGACCAAGCGGCCAAGCGGAGGTTTTCTCCATCGTCCACTAAATCAGCCAACTCTTTCAGCCGAACAGGTGCCCCATTACGGTAGGCCACGATGAGGGCACCGTATTCCCCAGCGGAGCGCAGCTGATCATTGGCCTCCAGGGTGGAAGCCCGCAGTGGGCCATCAAAGCTACCCTTGGGGCTGCTGACGTTGCCATTGACCACAGCGGTGCGAATGTCTTCCAAGGACAGACCTAATCCGGCCAGTACCCCCGGATGAACTTGAATCCGCACCGCTGGTCGGCGTCCGCCGGCAATGCTGACCAGACCAACGCCGCTGATCTGGGAGAGTCGCATGGCAATCCGGCTTTCCACCAGATCATGGATGGCCGGAACTGACAGCGTGGGGGCAGTAACGGCTAAGGTTAGGATGGGAGCATCGGCAGGATTAACCTTGCTGTAGACCGGAGGTAGGGGCAGATCGGTGGGGAGCAAATTGGCAGCGGCGTTAATCGCCGCCTGTACACCTTGCTCTGCAATGTCCAGACTCAAGCTCAGATCAAAGCGCAGCGTGATGACCGATGCCCCCCCAGAGCTGGTGGAAGACATTTGGCGCAGGCTGGGGATCTGGCCGAATTGCCGCTCCAGGGGAGCGGTAAGGGTGGCACTGATGACATCGGGACTGGCCCCCGGATAGAGGGACACGACCTGAATGGTCGGATAATCCACCTCGGGTAGGGCCGACGTGGGGAGGAGACGGTAGGCTACTGCCCCCGCCAGCAGCAGGGCCACCATCAACAGGGAGGTGGCGACTGGACGCAGGATGAACAGACGGGAGGGATTCATCGCGGGGGAAAACTATATTTCTCCAGTAATTTCCCGCAGCTTATCCACATCGCACTGCAAGTTTTGCCCATCATCTCCCCGGATAGCCCCTTCCCGACGGAACGCTGCCACAGTACGGCTAGCAGTTTCCATGGTGATGCCCAACATCGCTCCCATATCTTCCCGGGTGAGGAGGTTACAAGCATGACCGCTGGGATCTGCAATACGCATCAATAATCGTGCTACCCGTACTCGAGCGGAACCGGTGGACAGTTGGGTGAGCCAGGCATCAGCCTCACTCAAAGCGTGTTGCCAACGACGCATCAATTCTTGGTGTACTGGTGGGCTCTCTCGATCTAACCGCCGTACCAGATCTAGCGGCAAACGGCAAAGAATGGCCCGTTGTAATACCACCGCATCGTGGCTATAGGGTTGATTCACCAGCGCTTCTAGGCCAATAACGTCCCCCGAGCGAAGTAGTCGAACAATACGCTGGGTACCATCGGCTGCGTACTGGGCCAGTTTGATTATCCCTCCCCGTAGGGTATAGAGGGCGGTGGCGGTTTCTCCCTGGCGATAGAGGGTGTGACCGGGTTCCAGTTGAAGTTCATCAACAGGACGGTGGATATGGTCAAAATCATGCTCCCCCAACTGGGAGAACAGCACCATGTGGCGGATAGCGCAGTGGCGGCAGTCCGCCTGGCCCAGCCAGGCGCGTCGAATGGAGGGATTTTCCATGGAGCCTCAAAGTTAAAAAATTTAGAGAGATACTAAGACCAAGGGTAGCGTAC
>CAWUNB010000057.1:0-10654 GCA_963923745.1 uncultured Thiotrichales bacterium | reverse complement strand
CGTGGGCTCGGAGATGTGTATAAGAGACAGTCTATCGACTGGGCAAAAGTTACTACCAGGATGACTCTTCAGGTCCGTTGCTGGGGGTTGAGGCTGTTATGGTGGGAGAGGCTATTGTGGACCAGCCGGGAGAAGTGACCCAATTACGAGTGAGCCGCGCTAATCAGGAGATTTTACCGGGAGATTGGCTGTTGCCCACCGACTATTCTAGGTTCCGGTAAGCGATGGTTACTCCTAGCGTGTCCCCCGCTGATCGGCGGGATTGGTTGGCCCTTCACCGTTTACCGGGAGTTGGACCCATACTGTTTGGTAAGCTGCTGGCGCGTTTTGGTAACCCGAGCCAAGCCCTTGCAGAAATAGCCCAGTGGCGTCATATCCTGGAACAACGAGGCGATTTGTTTCGTCATGAGACAGTGCTATTGGATTGGGCCGGTGTGGAGAAAGATTTGCTGTGGGCCGAACAACCGGATCACACCATCATTACCCTAGAGGATTCCTGCTATCCCCCGCTGTTACAAGAAATCCCAGATCCACCGCCGGTGATCTATGTCCGGGGAAATGTTCAAGTTTTGGCAATGCCTCAAGTTGCCTTGGTAGGGACCCGTAGCCCTAGCGACGGTGGGCGGGAGACTGCCCGTGCTTTTGCCCATGCTTTGGCCAGTCAAGGATGGGGAATCACTAGCGGTTTGGCCTATGGTGTCGATGCTCAAGCCCACGAAGGCGCACTGGAAGCCGGAGGAATCACCATTGCCGTGGCAGGGACCGGATTGGATCGGGTTTATCCCTCTCGCCATAAAGCGTTAGCCCAGCGCATTGCTGAACAGGGAGCCTTGGTGGCGGAATACCCCCTTGGAACCCCCCCATTACCCACTCACTTTCCTCGCCGCAATCGGCTTATCTCCGGGCTATCCTTGGGGACGGTAGTAGTGGAAGCGGCAGTTCACAGCGGTAGCCTAATCACCGCTAGGATGGCGGTGGAACAAGGGCGAGAAGTGTTTGCTATCCCGGGATCTATCCATAATCCCTTGGCTCGCGGTTGTCACGCTTTGATTCGCCAAGGAGCCAAGTTGGTGGAAACCGCTCAAGATATCTGGGAAGAACTGGCATCCCTAACTCAGTTGGCCATTACCATTAGCCGCTCATCTCCTACTATCTCTAGCGTTGTGGGATCTCCAGATGAATTGGACTCCACTGAGCAACAACTGTTGCTCCTCATGGGTTTTAACTCGGTTGGGGTTGACAATTTGGTGGACCGTAGTGGATTGACGGCAGAAAAGCTTTCCTCCATCCTGCTGGGCTTAGAACTACGGGGTTATGTCGTAGCGCAGCCGGGTGGCTTGTACGCCCGGGCAACAAGAGGCTAGGTCATTCGATGAAAGAGACTGTTTTGGACGTGCTGGTGTATCTCTTCGAGAACTATATGGAGGGAGAGGCGGAGTTTATCGCCGACGAAGAATCGGTACGGACAGAGTTATTGGAGGCCGGATTTCCCCGTACAGAAATCATTAAGGCGTTTTCTTGGCTAGAAGGCTTGGTTACGCAACAGCGGGACGGTCTGGGGGGGACTCTGGTTACCAATTCTCTGCGGGTCTACAACGGTGCCGAGCTGGAGAAACTGGATGTAGAGTGCCGAGGGTTTTTGCTGTTTCTAGAGCAAGTAGGGGTACTGGATGCCCTTACCCGCGAGTTGGTAGTGGACCGGGTAATGGCCTTGGAAACTGATGATGTTGACTTGGAACAGATCAAATGGGTGGTACTGATGGTGCTGTTCAATCAGCCCGGTCAGGAGGCTGCTTTTGCCTGGATAGAAGATCTGGTGTTTAACGAGGCCCGTGGTTACCTTCACTGAGATTCTCGGGCATTTTTTGGCTTTAACCTGGGTGGCCCGCTGGGCTTTTTTTTCCTTTTTCTGAGGACTCTGGCAGATCATTATGGCCATGGAGAAAAACCTCCTCATTGTTGAATCCCCCGCTAAAGCCAAGACTATCAAAAAGTACCTGGGACAGGGCTTTGAAGTCATGGCGTCCTACGGTCATGTCCGTGATCTGCAACCTAAGGAAGGGGCTGTGGTTCCGGAACAAGCCTTCTCCATGAAATACGAGGTGATAGAGCGTAATCGCAAGCACGTCGAAGCGTTAGCTAAGGCGGTGCAGGAAGCGAGTCAGATCTATCTAGCCACCGACCCGGATCGGGAGGGAGAAGCCATCTCTTGGCACGTCCTGGAAATTCTGCAAGAACGCAAGCTTGTGGGAAGCAAACCAGTACGGCGAGTCGTGTTCCATGAAATCACTCGTCGGGCAGTGGAAGATGCTGTGAATCACCCTCGAGAGCTGTCCATGGATATGGTGAATTCTCAGCAAGCACGCCGAGCACTGGATTATCTGGTTGGTTTTAATTTATCTCCTTTGCTGTGGAAAAAAATTCGCCGAGGGCTGTCGGCTGGACGAGTCCAAAGTCCCGCCTTGCGGCTAATCGTAGAGCGGGAAGAGGAAATTGAACGCTTCCAAACCCAGGAATACTGGACTATTGAAGCCGATTGCCGCCGTAAAAAGCAGGCCTTTGGTGCCAAGCTATACCAGTGCCAAGGGGAAAAGCTCGGTCAATTCACCGTCACTACTGAAGATGTAGCGCAGGCCCTACGGCAGCGTTTGGTGGAGCAAGCAGGGGAGCAGTTACGGGTCGTGCGGGTGGAAAAGAAAACCCGCAAACGGAACCCTGCGCCGCCTTTTATTACCTCCACTTTGCAGCAGGAAGCCGTGCGTAAATTGGGATTCTCCGCCAGCCGTACCATGACGGTAGCCCAACAGCTCTACGAAGGGATCGATGTGGGCAGTGGCGCAGTAGGTCTCATTACCTACATGCGTACCGACTCCACTCATCTGGCCAACGATGCGGTAACAGAGTTACGGGCTTTTATCGCTGAACGTTATTCGCCGGAAGCCCTGCCAGAGCAACCCCGGGTTTATCGCACCACGGCTAAAAATGCCCAAGAAGCCCATGAGGCTATTCGTCCCACCGATGTGGGACGCACCCCTGAGGGGCTTAAAGATATTCTTAAGCCAGAACAATGGAAGCTCTACGACCTTATCTGGAAACGCACCGTAGCCTGCCAAATGATCCACGCCACCCTCCATCTTGTGGCGGTCGATCTTGCTCCTGGGGCTAGCGAGGATGATTTATTCCGGGCCACCGGTTCTACTGTGGCCGTACCCGGTTATATGACGGTGTACCAGGAAGGTCAGGATGATGTGAAGGAGGAAGGGGAATCAGCCCTCCCCCCTCTGAAGGAAGGGGAAACAGTGGAGTTGCTGGCGGTGCGGGCTGAGCAACACTTTACTGAGCCTCCCCCCCGTTACAGCGAAGCGACCCTGGTGAAATCGTTGGAAGAACTGGGTATTGGCCGTCCCTCCACCTACGCCAGCATCATTGCAACTCTGCAACAGCGGGAGTACGTGGAGCTAGACAATAAACGATTCAAACCCACGGATGTGGGGCGGGTAGTCAGTCGTTTTCTCACCGATCACTTTAACCGTTACGTAGACTATGGTTTTACCGCGAATCTGGAAGATGAGTTGGATGCTGTTTCCCGAGGAGAAAAAGATTGGATTCCGGTGATGCAGGCTTTCTGGGATCCATTCCACACCTTGGTGGAAAACAAAGAACAAACGGTTAATCGCAAAGATGTTACCCATGAAGCCCTGGACGAAGTTTGCCCCAAATGTGGCAAACCCCTGTCCATTCGCTTAGGGCGGCGTGGCCGTTTTGTTGGCTGCACCACTTACCCTGAGTGTGACTATACCCGGAATCTGAATGAGGAAGCCCAGGAGCCCGCTGAACCTGAGGTAGTGGAAGGTCGGGTGTGCCCGAACTGTCAGTCTCCTCTCCACATCAAACAGGGTCGTTATGGGCGTTTTATTGGTTGCGCCGCCTATCCCAAGTGCAAGCATATTGAACCCCTGGAGAAGCCCAAAGATACCAGCGTTAACTGTCCTAAATGCGGTAAGGGAACCTTACTACAACGCAAGTCTCGCTACGGTAAGATTTTTTACTCCTGCTCTAGTTACCCCAGTTGTGACTATGCGGTATGGAATGAACCGGTGGCAGAATCGTGCCCCCAGTGCAATTGGCCGGTGTTGACCATTAAAACCACCAAGCGGCGGGGTACGGAGAAGGTCTGTCCCCGTAAAGAATGTGGCTACACCCAGTCCCTGGAAACCGGGGAAGGGACTTCTTAACCCAGGAGGTTTGCGATGAACGATACCTTCGTTGCCGTATTGATGGGGTCTGACTCCGATCTGCCTACCGTTCAAGGAACCTTGGATGTGTTGGCCAAATTGGGGGTAGCCCACGAGGCTAAAATTACCTCAGCCCACCGTACTCCTGGTGCCACTTTGGCTTATGTACAGGACGCCGAGGCTCGGGGTTGTGGTGTGTTTATCTGTGCAGCTGGACTGGCGGCCCATTTAGCTGGGGCCGTGGCGGCCCATACCGTCCGTCCCGTCATTGGTATTCCCATGGAATCGGGCCCTTTGAGTGGTCTAGATGCCTTATTGTCCACCGTACAAATGCCGGGGGGTATCCCCGTGGCCTGTATGGCTATTGGCCGAGCGGGTGCCCGCAACGCCGCCTATCTAGCAGCACAAATTTTGGCGCTGGCTGATCAAGAGCTAGCGGCTCGGTTGGTGGCTGATCGGGAAGCCTCCGCCGCTGAAGTGTTGGCCAAAGACGCCACCTTGCATCGGGATCGAGGGCTACCTTAAGCCATGATTAGTCGGCCCCCCCAGGCCGGTTTCCGCCTGCGTCATGCAGCCCGTCTCATTCACCGAGGCGGGGTGGTGGCCTATCCCACTGAAGGGGTTTATGGCCTTGGCTGTGATCCCCTTAACCCCGATGCCGTCGCTCGAGTTTTGGCCATCAAGGGGCGCTCGAAGGCTAAGGGGCTAATCCTTATCGGGGCTAACTACGCCCAGTTAGCTCCCTACGTTGCCCCGCTACGGGGAGATCGATTGGCTCGAGTTTTGGCTAGCTGGCCAGGACCCGTTACCTGGCTACTCCCTGCCCGGCCTGGAGTGCCACCCTGGCTGCGGGGCAACCATGCCACCGTGGCCCTACGGGTTACGGCCCATCCTCTAGCTGCAGCGCTCTGCCACGCGGTAGGCCATCCCTTGGTTTCCACCAGTGCCAATCGCAGTGGCCAGCGACCGTTACGCACCCCCTTAGGGGTGCAACGGGTATTAGGGAAGAATCTTGATTGTTTGCTCCACGGTCCTTTGGGAGGCCAGAGAGGCCCTACGGAGATTCGCGATGGGCTAACCGGTGGAGTGCTACGGCGATAGGCTGTTTACGTGTAGTTAGGCTGTTTACGTGTAGTGTTTAATCTTCCGCCGGTAGTTTTGCTGCACTACCACCCCATGAATGAATAAGGTGTTATCCGTAACCACCGCCGGGTAAGCCGGATTTAGCGCTTTCAAGCAACGCTGCCCATCCTGCTGCGTTAATTGGCGTAGCGCCAGATCCCCGTGGTACTCCGCTACGACAAAAGCCCCTTCGGCAGCTGGGTAAGCAGGATCTACAATAACCACGGTACCATCGGGGAACTCCGGCACCATGCTGTCCCCCTGCACCACGAGGGCGTAGGGGGCGGTATCTTCACAACTGGACACGAGTTCTCCTAATCAGCGACTAAGGGGCTTATAGGCAATGCGGTGAGGCTGATCAGCATCGGTGCCAATTCGGCGGTGTCTGTCGGCTTCATAATCGGCAAAATTACCCTCGAACCAAGTAACCTGGCTGTCTCCCTCAAAGGCCAGAATGTGGGTAGCAATTCGGTCGAGGAACCAGCGATCATGGGAGATGACCAGTACGCAGCCAGGAAATTCTAGAACGGCTTCTTCCAACGCCCGCAGGGTTTCCACATCTAAATCGTTAGTCGGTTCGTCCAACAGCAGCACGTTACCGCCGCTCTTGAGTAGCTTGGCCAGGTGAAGGCGGTTACGTTCTCCACCGGACAAATCCCCCACCCGTTTTTGCTGGTCGGCCCCCTTGAAATTAAAGCGTCCTAAATACGCTCGAGAGGGGACTTCGTAGCGTCCCACGGTGATAAGGTCCAAGCCGTCGGAGACTTCCTGCCACACTGTTTTGTCGTTGGCCAGGGCATCTCGGCTTTGATCCACATAGGCCAGCTGCACAGTCTCTCCCAGACGCAAAGTTCCGCCGTCCGGCTGTTCCTGCCCCACCAACATGCGGAACAAGGTGGTTTTACCAGCCCCATTGGGGCCGATGATGCCAACAATGGCCCCAGGCGGTACCCGGAAATTCAGGTTATCCACCAACAGACGCTCACCGAAGGACTTGCTCAGGCCTTCAGCCTCAATAACCAAATCCCCTAACCGAGGCCCAGGGGGAATATAAATTTCCTGAGTTTCATTACGCTTCTGATAATCCAGGGAAGATAATTCCTCAAAGCGAGCCAAACGGGCTTTGCTCTTAGCATGGCGACCCTTGGCATTGGAACGCACCCATTCCAATTCTGCTTTCATCGCTTTCTGGCGAGCACTTTCTTGTTTTTCTTCGGTGGCCAGCCGTTTCTCTTTTTGGTCTAACCAAGAAGAATAATTACCCTGCCACGGAATTCCCCGACCCCGATCCAATTCTAAAATCCATCCGGCTACGTTATCGAGGAAATAACGGTCATGGGTCACGGCAATAACGGTGCTTGGGTATTCCTGAAGGAATCGTTCCAACCAAGCGACGCTTTCCGCATCCAAGTGGTTAGTAGGCTCATCCAGCAATAACATATCTGGAGCTGATAAGAGCAATTGACACAAAGCTACCCGCCGCCGCTCACCACCGGATAAACGGGTGACATCGGCTTCCCAGGGAGGAAGGCGAAGAGCGTCCGCCGCAATTTCTAATTTACGGTCTAACTCCCAAGCACCAGCCGCATCAATCGCATCTTGCAATTGCCCTTGTTCCTCGAGCAATTTTTCATAATCGGCATCGGGGTCAGCAAATGCTTCACTAATGGCATTAAAGCGATCCAGTAATGATTTAATGGGGGCAACCCCTAGTTCCACATTGCCCCGCACGGTAAGGCTGGCATCTAATTGCGGCTCTTGGGGAAGATAGCCAATACGAATCCCTGGTTGAGGGCGTGCCTCCCCCTGAATTTCCCCATCAACACCGGCCATAATACGGAGCAGAGAAGACTTGCCTGAGCCATTAAGTCCGAGGACACCAATCTTGGCACCGGGAAAAAAAGACAAAGAAATATCTTTAAGAATTTCGCGATTGGGAGGGACTACTTTTCCCACCCGATTCATAGTGTAAATATATTGGGCCATTGTTGTTAAATCACCTTGGAAAATCGTTTTTGGGCCTGATCTCGCAGGTAGCGGTCAAATACCATGCAAATATTGCGAATCAGCAGCTTTCCCCGGGGCTGTACCTGAATACCATTGGCGGTAAGTAGCACAAGACCATCTTCTACCATGGGGGCTAATTCAGCTAATTCCTGAGAAAAGTAATCAGCGAAACGAATAGGATGGGCGGCCTCCACTTTGGCGTAATCCAATTGGAAATGGCAAATAAGATCAGTAATGACTGCCCGCCGTAATAGATCATCCGCAGTTAATTCTACCCCACGAAACACCGCTAGGCGGTTTTGGTCGAGGCAAGCGTAATAGGCATCCAATTCCTTTTCGTTTTGTCCATAGCTATTACCCACCATCCCAATGGCTGTCGCCCCTAATCCGATAAGATCGGCTTCGGCGTGGGTGGAATAACCTTGGAAGTTACGATACAACGTGCCTTCTCGCTGTGCTACAGCCAATTCATCATTAGGTAGGGCAAAATGATCCATCCCAATATAGACGTAACCTGCCGTAGTCAAACGTTCAATACTGTGATGGAGAATAGCCAATTTTTCTGCAGGGCTAGGCAAGTCAGCGGCATTAATCCGGCGCTGGGGCATGAACATTTCTGGCAGATGGGCATAATTAAAAATAGACAGCCGATCCGGGCCCATGGCCAATACCCGCTCTAGGGTAGCAGCAAACCGGGCCTCACTTTGAAACGGTAGCCCGTAGATCAAATCCATACTGACGGATTTAAAACCCTCCCGGCGGGCTCCCTCCAGCACAGCTAAGGTTTCCCCTTCGCTCTGAATACGATTGACTGCCTTTTGCACCTTGGCATCAAAATCCTGAACTCCCAAACTCATGCGGTTAAAACCCAATTCCCGCAGTAGAGCGATGGTGTCTCCCTTAGCCTCCCGGGGATCGATTTCAATGGAATACTCCCCGCCGTCATCATCCCGTAGGGTGAAATGACGCCGAGTTGCAGCCATGAGGGCCCGCATTTCCTCCCCCGCGAGGAAAGTGGGGGTACCCCCGCCCCAGTGCAGCTGATCCACTCGGCGTTGACGATCAAACAACGCACCCTGGAGGGCCAATTCCTGGTGTAACCGGCTCAAGTAAGGCCCGCTACGACTACGGTCTTTAGTGACTACCTTATTGCAGGCGCAATAGAAACAAACGGTGTCACAAAAAGGGATATGGAAGTACAGAGACAGTGGCCGACCACTGGCATTGCTGTCCTGGGCCAAAGTTTGGTAGCGGGCACTATCAAAACCGGTATGGAACTGCACCGCTGTAGGGTAAGAGGTATAGCGGGGACCCGATCGGTCGTAGCGGCGAATAAGTTCCGGGTCAAAAACCAGGGATTGATCCAAGGTCATGCGTCTAAGCCCAAGCGGTAGGTTTGGCTAATGGTATCCAATAGTCCCTTAAAGGGGATCTGCTGGGCATGATGACGGGCCACTGCCAGCAGGGGCAATTCTTCCCCATTGCCCGAACGATCAGTGTGGTTCACTAATTGCTCCCGTAGGTGAATCAGATGACTGGCTAGGGTACTGGCCAGGGATAGCAAAGCGTTTTCTTCATCGTCATCCCATTCAGCGGCTGCCCGCAAGTCGTCCACTTCAAATAAGGCTTGTTCCACCAACTCAATGTATTCCTGCCGAGTTTTAGGTCTGCGCATGGCGGGTCTCCAGGGACAATGGTAGAAACAAGCGGGTTTGGTCAACCCTTGGAAGACAGGGCCTGATCAAAATCCCGCTGGTGGCGAATTAATTGATCGGCGGTGAGTAACAACACACCACCGCCACCTCGCTGAAAGTCTAGCCACAGAAAAGGCACCTGGGGTAGGCGATCTGCCAGGGTTTGATCGGAATCGCCCACCTCCATCACCAAAATGCCATCGTTGGTTAAGTGGCGGGCAGCGCCTTGGAGGATTCGCAACGCCACAGCCAGGCCATCCACCCCAGCCGCCAAACCCAATACCGGTTCGTGGTGATACTCCGCTGGTAGTTCAGCGACTTCTGCGGTAGGGACATAGGGTGGATTGGTGACGATGAGATCGTAGCGAGATCCCTCCAGGGCAGTATAGACATCAGAACGGTAAAGGGAGACTTGTTCCTCCAAACCATAGCGAGCCACGTTAAGAGCGGCTACTGCCAGCGCGTCCTCGGAAAGGTCCACCGCATCCACTGAGGCTGTCGGAAAAGCTTGGGCGCAGGCGATGGCAATACAACCACTGCCGGTACCAATATCCAAAATACCCCTGACCTCTCGGTCAGCCAGCCAGGGAGAGAAGCCTTTTTCTATCCACTCCGCGATGGGAGAACGGGGTATCAGTACCCGCTCATCGACCAAGAAGGGTTGGCCAGCGAACCAGGCTTCCCCAATCAGATAGGCCGCAGGACGGCGTTCCTTGATTCGCCGTTGTAAGAGGGCAACTACTTCTTGCCGTTCCCTCGTGGTAAGGCGGGCATTACCCAAGGTAGCGGGCACTTCGGGAGGAAAATGGATGGCGTGCATAACCAACGCCACAGCTTCATCCCAAGCCGAGTCAATCCCATGGCCGTGAGCCAAGTTGGCTTCATGAAAGCGACTGGTTCCCCAACGAATCCAATCCATTACCGTATGTAGCTCAGCAATGGCTTCTTGTTGTGCTAAATCGATCGTCACTAATGTCTCCGTGGGGAAATTGAGTAGAAAATTCGAGTTACCACTCTGCTCTGCAAGGTTTCTAGAGACCCTCCTGCCTCACGAAGGGGAAGGGACTTTGAAGATTATATCGAATTGACAGCACCATTTCATTCATTAAGTGACCACATTCGGAACCGACCTTCCTAGTCAGCGCAAATCGGTTGATAACAATTATCTTTCGACCATACCAATGATTTATATTCTAATTGATAGCGAATTTTTGCCATTAATAATTTGGCTAATTTATTTTCGTGTTCAATCTTTATCTGATTTCCGCGAAGTGGTTATCCTTAAATCTACTCCCCTGCGATACAATTTTAATTACACTTATCCATTTCCTGAAACCACCGATTCTGTATACATAACTACCATTTGGTCCTACTCGCTGTTTCAATACGATATTGCATGATCCATGCAACATAGCGTCTGCTAGTTTTAATTCCCCTCCGGAGGAGGGGTGCCCCGAAGGGGCGGGGTGGTTGTCTGCCCATTCACCACCCCGTCCGGCTTCGCCGGACACCCCTTTTCTGGATAATTTAAGACAACCCTATTTTTAGGGAAGTTAGATTTTTATCACGCAATCGCTGCATAAGTATTTCATCATC
>CAWUNB010000056.1:0-10664 GCA_963923745.1 uncultured Thiotrichales bacterium | reverse complement strand
CCCCAGAACCACGCCCCCCAAGAAAAAGGTGTGCTTAAAATTCAACCAACAATCGAACCCGAGCACCGTCAGAACTCTTACCAGTACCACCATCGGCTAGGCTGTAATCTTCATCACGAAGTAATTGAAAAATAACAGAGGTTTTCTCAAAGGGATTAATAGTCCATCCCAGCGACAAACGCTTTGCTGGAATCCAGTCCTCATCCGAGCCTAAGTTACGGGCCTCCCGAGTACCTTGCCAAGCAATACCAGCACTGGAGCTTTTGCCAAAAACGGTAAAGTTATAACCAAGCTCTAAATTCCAAGCGGAAGGTTTAGCTCCCTGGTTATTGAATTCCAAACTATTCTGCTCAAAACGCTCCATCGCGGCTAAGTACTCTCCTGTCAAACTAACAGGACCCATCGTGCCGACGCCATAAAGTGTCCACCCTCCGGTGCGTCGAGAGGGGTCAAGGCTAATTGCCAGGTTTCCGGCATGGGCAAGGGCACGATGATCTTGGATAGCCGTGGCAAAAGTACCAGAGTTTCCAAGATTATTAACGTAACCGGTGCTAAGAAGCAGCGAGTTGTCACCAGCGACATGGGCCCAGCCCAAATGAGCTCCCCAACTATCAACGGTGTCTCTTCCGTCGACTTTAAGATCGCCCTGAAATCCATACAAACTGCCGAAAAAACCTTGTTGGGCAAAACCAATTTGCAGAGCAGTAGTTCGGGTCTGGCCCATAATGGTCAATGGATCAGTGACCATGTTGCTGGAGTAGTCACCAAAAGGTAGGTAAAACCGACCAGCGTTAAAGAATAAGGGTGAAACCGCATTATTAGCGACGGTAATAGTGGCAACGTCCGTATTTACTTTGTCATCTCCTTGACTATAGAGAAAGGAGGCCGTACCCATTACCCATTCATTTACCCTTGCTAACACCCCTGCTTGAAGGGCATGGGTGCGAAAATCACTGGTTTTCTTTCCAACATAGGGAGAAATATAACTACCATCCAGCTCTATCAAGCCAGCGGCAGAAAGAGAGTTAAACCATTTGTCTCCGCTGTTCTCAGTAATTCTTTTCTTCATAGAGGTGTAAAGACGGCGCATTTCACCACTAGCACCTTCTTCCATCGCATTCTGCACGGCCAGTTCATTAGTGGCAGCCTGATCGTCAGCGTGAGCTAACGGCGGTAACGTGGCGACAGAAGCTAGGGCAACAGCACCCATGAGGGGGTAATATTTCATTTCGGTATTCTCTGGAGGGTGGAGTTACGACTTGCACGGAGAACAATGAGAAACCTGAGGAACTTCCGAAAGGCAACGGGGAAAGCTGCAACATCAATATGGCGCTCCCTGGGGGATTCGAACCCCCGTTACCGCCGTGAGAGGGCAGCGTCCTGGGCCTCTAGACGAAGGGAGCAAGTCAACGGGGCCGATAAAACGGTGCTATTATAACCGACCTCGTTTTTTCCTCAAGTCCACCCGATCACTGACAGGGACCTCCTCATTATTAACGAACCCACCATCATCCCCCGTCCCGACCATACCATCTCTCGGGCGCTTATCAGCGATGCCGCTCTCAAAGTGTTATACCGGCTTTCCAACGCTGGCTTTGATGCTTACCTTGTGGGGGGAGGCGTAAGGGATCTCCTTTTGGGACGGACACCTAAAGATTTCGATGTTGCCACCAACGCTCGCCCCGAGCAGGTTCGCCAAGTATTTCGTAACTGCCGCCTAGTGGGGCGGCGTTTCGTTTTGGCTCATGTCCATTTTGGTCAGGAAATTGTTGAGGTGGCGACTTTTCGAGCGGCCCACCACGAAGCCGATGAGGGAGAGGGGCTTATGGAAAATGGCCGGATTGTACGGGATAACGTCTACGGTACTTTAGAGCAGGATGCACTGCGACGGGATTTCACAGTCAATGCCTTGTACTACAACATCCGTGACTTTTCAGTAGTGGACTACAGTACCGGGATGGCCGATCTTCATAGTGGGATACTACGGTTGATGGGGGATCCGGTTAATCGCTACCGGGAAGATCCCGTGCGGATGCTGCGGGCTGTCCGTTTCATTGCTAAGTTGGGCTTCACCATTCACTCTGGCACCGAGAGTCCCATTGCCACTATGGGGCACCTGTTGGAAGATATCCCCCCTGCTCGCTTATTTGATGAAGCTCTTAAACTGTTACTCGCCGGTTTTGGCCAACGGGCCTTTACCTTATTACGCCACTACGGATTATTTCGCCATCTCTTTCCCCAAACAGAAGCGGGCTTGGTTCATGGCGGAGAATACGCCCTAAATTTTCTTTCCCAAGCGCTACAGGATACGGATCAACGATTAGCCCAAGGTAAATCCGCCGCCCCCGCTTTTTTATTCGCTGCGCTGTTATGGGAACCAGTCCGTCATTTAGCTAAACGCCTTCAGCGGGATGGCTTAACTGAGCACGATGCTTTTCAGCGGGCCGGAGACCAAATCGTCACGCGCCAAGCCAACCACGTCGCTTTACCACGACGCCATATCATCCAAACTCAAGAAATTTGGACACTGCAATTTCGCTTAGAAAATACTCGGGGTAAGCGTGCTTTGCGGTTATTGGAGCATCCTCGATTTCGAGCCGCTTATGACTTTTTGTTATTACGCAAGGCGGGTGGTGAAGCTATTGCGGGACAATGTGACTACTGGACGAAACGTTGGGAAGAACGGTGGCCTCAGGAAAAGTCACTGTGATTTTTAACCAGGGAATTTTTAACCAAAATAGGAAGATCTACGTGGGATTGGGTAGCAATCTTGCCCATCCTGCTTGCCAGATCAAACAAGCTCTGAAGGAATTAGCTCAGCTACCCGGCTGTCATCTGTTGGCCCATTCTCGTTTTTACCGCAGCCCTCCCTGGGGGCCAATTGCTCAGCCCGACTATGTTAACGCAGTGGCTGTTTTAGTTAGTCGTCTTGCCCCTAGTCAATTGCTGCGCCGCTTGCTGGCACTGGAAGCTCGTCATGGCCGCATTCGTTCGGTGCGTTGGGGAGCACGTACTCTGGATTTAGATTTACTGGTGTGGGGAGCTAAGCGATTGCGTCAGCCCTCCCTCCGTCTTCCCCATCCGGCCTTGCGGAGACGCTCTTTCGTGCTGTATCCCTTGGCTGAATTGGCACCGCGTTTGAATATTCCTGGCTACGGACGGTTGCCGAACCTATTGGCCCAATGCGGTCGTCATGGGTTACGTTTCCGGGCTGATTGCTAATTTATTGCAGCTCTCTAGGTAAGGGAAATTGCACATGCTCTCGGCACCCATCGCTTTCGGTCACGGCTACCGCTCCCCATTGCTTCAGCTGGGATACTACTTCCATCACCAGTGTTTCTGGTGCGGAGGCTCCTGCAGTGACTCCCACGGCATCCACTCCCGTTAACCATTCTTGGCGAATATCTGCGGCAGAATCAATTAAATAAGCTGGAGTACCTAATTTTTCGGCCAGTTCCCGAAGCCGATTAGAATTGGAGCTATTGGGGGACCCCACGACAAGTACGACCCCACAGCAACGGGCCAATTCTTTGACAGCATCTTGGCGATTTTGGGTGGCGTAGCAGATATCGTCTTTGCGGGGACCTTCCACAGCGGGGTAATGGGAACGGAGCGCATCGATAACGGCCTGGGAATCATCTATGGATAGGGTGGTCTGTGTGGCAAAGGCAACTCGTTGAGGATCCCGCAGTACCAGTTTGGCAATATCTTGCGGTTTTTCCACTAAGTGGATCCGACCACCTTGCACTGGATCGTATCGTCCTAGGGTCCCTTCAACTTCTGGATGACCAGTGTGTCCTACCAACACCACATCTTGACCGGCTCGGGCGTAACGGGCCACTTCTACGTGGACCTTTGTGACTAATGGACAAGTGGCGTCAAACACCCTTAATCCCCGCCGATCCGCTTCTTCTTCCACCCTTCGGGGAACTCCGTGGGCACTGAAGATCACCGTTGCTCCATCGGGGACCTGGTCCAATTCTTCGACAAATACGGCACCGCGAGCACGCAATCCATCCACCACGAAGCGGTTGTGAACGACTTCGTGGCGGACGTAAATGGGAGCACCGAAGCGATCAAGGGCCCGTTCTACAATTTCAATGGCCCGATCCACTCCTCCGCAAAAACCTCGAGGATTAGCAAGGATGACGTGCATAGGCAGAATTACAGTTGTTAACCCGCAGTCCAAGATTCAGTGGCAATACCATGCCCCAGATCGGCTTCCACCAGCCGCGTCCGTACTTCCAGCAGTTGCTCAATCAGGGTTGGCTCAAATGCCCCGTAAGCTGCTGCATCCGGTGCCCGCTTCACTACCACTCCTAGCAATTCAGTAATCGCGTTTCCAATGGAATTTTGGCTGATAGTAACGATGAGTTTCCCTTGATCATTGCGATAAATAAGTTGCTTGAAAGCTGGTTGCCAGCGAATTGCATTAGCGTAAGCTGGATCTTTAATGCAATTATCCCGTACTTTCTTTGCTGTCTTGAGAAAATCATTATTAAACAGTAATACCGTCTCTATTTCGGCAGGGAAATAAACGTCTGGTAGAATAGGGGCATTACGACTAGACACCTGAGAGAAGAAAGTTCGGTAAAAGTCAATAAAACCTTTTAACACTGCATCGTATTCTTCCCAGAACCTAACTTCCCTGAGTGCGGCAACTCCTCCAATTACTTCCCAGCTAGGTAATCCTTGAGGATAGCCAGTTAATTCTAATTGAGCATCTTGGTCCTGAGCGGGGCTTAGAATAGAAAGATTTAATGCTTGCTGGAAGAAAGTTCGATATACATCACCCATGTAAGCTTGGAATAAACTGTGCTGACCACCATCGGTAAGATTAGGATTTTTCGGATCAGCCAACGTCGCTTCCCGCAATTCTGCCATATCAAATACAATGAAATGATTATGGAGCATGCGAATACTCGGTACTCCGGGAGCAGTCAAGGGCCAAGTAGCGTCTAAACTGGCTTCTCCCGCTAATACTAGCGCTTGGGCCGGATCAGGATAGCGCTCGAGCATGTATTCAATAATGATCTGGTTCATGCGATTCCAAACTCGCTTAACCTGATCAGGAACTTGAGTTCGCCGCACAGGCCGACCTAATGGATTAAGAATACTTTGGGAAGTGTTGTAGATAATAGACGTATCAAAAGTCCGACTGTGACCAAGGGCCTTACGATACATTAGCAGATTTTCTGGATTCAGCAGCAACCCGTTATTCTGGACTAAATCTTTCAAATTCTCTGTACTATTAAAGAATTCGTTAGGAGCCATCCCTTTGGGAACATCTAAGGGAATAGGGCGGAAAGGAGTCACAATTTCACGAGGGCCAACTTGAATCATCCTACACCTCACAAAGCCTAGTTAATAAAGCGATTTATTAAAAACCTAATAGGGTGGATTGATAGAGCTGGAATGTCCTAATAGCTGGCGAACCAGTCCACCCCAAGGAACAGCGTGTTGGGCCAATGCCAATTTGCGAGCAAAGGTAGCCAAGCTATCCTGAGCAAAGATTCCCACCCGAGGAATACGCAACCAATCCCCACCTGGCTGAAGATGGCCACTGCGCACAGTACAGGCACTATGAAATCCTGCTTGGGCGGTAGCGGCAACAACACGATCATCGTGGTGGCCGTAGGGATAGGCAAAACTAGTTACTTCACAACCTAAGTGATCTTCCAGCTCGGCTTTGCTACCGGAGAGTTCCTCCTGGAGGGTGATGTCGTCTATTTCCGGTAATCGCCAATGGTGGCGGCCATGGGCCCCAATTTCCATCCCCCCTTGATCTAAATCACGCAACTGATGGGTGGTTAGCAAGAGGCGAGGCGCTTTCCCAGAATGAACCCAACCGGCATAGGTGCCTAGCCAACGGGTAACAACAAACCAGGTTGCCCGCTGGTCCCGTTGAACCAGGGCTTCCAATACGGGCCAGGTATTGGCGTAACCATCATCGAAGGTCAGTACGATGGTCCGGGGAGGCAAAGAGCCGACAGCAAATAGTTCTCCCACAGTGGCAGTACGCCAGCCTAGATCGCGGAGCAAATCCAGTTGAGCCAGTAGTTGATCCAGGGAAACAGCCCAGGGCCAATCTGGGGAGCTCGATTGGACAGCGTGGTACATCAGCACCAAAGGGGCCGAGGCACGACGAGCCAGTAGGTAGGAGAGGGGATCGATCACAGGGCGGAGTATAGTGGTGAAATCTGTCTGGTAGACAGATCTGGAAGCCCTCGGCATAATGACTCGCTTTCAGATCCCCAGCCTTTTTCAGGAGTTCACCCTTGGCTAATACCGCTCAAGCCAAAAAGCGTGCTAAGCAGGCCGAAAAACACCGCCAGCACAATGCTAGTCAGCGTTCCGAATTTCGTACTTCGGTAAAGAAAGTAGTAAAAGCCATTGCTACGGGCAATGCTAGTGAGGCCGAAGCAGCCTACAAGGCGGCTGTGCCCGTCATTGATAGCTTAGCCCGGAAGGGTGTGGTTCACGCCAATAAGGCCGCTCGCCACAAGAGCCGCCTCAACAGCCATATCCGCGCTCTGAGTAACCCCTAATGTTCCTTGGGAGGCTGGTGGCTATGGCCACCAGCGTCCCCAGCTTCCCAGGGCTGTCTCTCCAGCCCTTGCCCCCGTTTTGCTTCAACTTGCTTCAACCAGTCCACATAGGCCAGCCAGGGTGAGGGCGTTCAAGCGTCTCGCAAATCAACAGTCGATCTGGTTAGTCTTGACCGCTGCTGCCGTTTTGGCCCTCTCTGCCGGTGGCTACTTTTGCCAGCATTCAACGGTTCACCAACAACAAGCGTTGTTTATTGCGGCAACTCTGTTATTGCTTATCTTGGGGCTGATAGTTGTCCTGCAGTACATCTTTCTTAGAGACACCGCATTGAAAGAAAGCGAAGAACGGTTTCGCTATTTTTTCGATGCTAATCGCTCAGTTATGTTACTTATTGAGCCTAATTCGGGAAAGATTATTAGCGCTAATCCGGCGGCTGCCAGGTACTATGGTTACTCCCTAGAAAGTCTTCAAGGAATGTCGATTAATAATATTAATATTTTACCTGCAGATCAGGTGGCTGCAGAACGACAGCGAGCATTACGGGAAGAACGTAACTATTTTAATTTTCGACATAAATTAGCTGATGGTGAGATTCGGGATGTAGAGGTTTATTCAACACCAATTAAAAATGCTGGTAGGTCTGTTTTATTTTCTATTGTTCATGATGTTTCTACCAAAAAACAAACAGAGGCAGAACTAATTGCCAGAATGCGGGAACTCTCCGTAATTCTTGATAACTCGAGTGTCGGAATTTCTTTTGTTAAACATCGCGAGCAGATATGGGCAAATAATCGTATGGCTGAATTATTTGGCTATGAGCCAGCCGATATTCAAAACCAATCCACACGGTTATTTTATCTATCTGAAGAAGATTTTGAAAGATTGGGGCAACAAGCCTATAAAGTTTTACTGCAAGGTAAGCGCTATATTTCTGAACAACAGATGTGTCGTCGTAATGGAGAACCAATATGGATACGACTATCTGGTAAAGCCATCGATCCGTCTTCTCTAGAGGAGGGAAGTATTTGGGTGTTTGAAGATATTTCATTTCAGAAACAAGCAGAACAGCAACTCAAAGACCAGCAGCGCCGATTAAATGATATTATCTCTGGTACTCACGTAGGAACCTGGGAGTGGAATATCCAAACCGGAGAAACAGTTTTTAATGATCTATGGGCAGAAATGATTGGTTATACTCTGGAGGAGCTTTCTCCCACCACTATAGATACCTGGGTAAAATTGGCCCATCCAGATGATCTTAAATTGTCGGGCGAATTACTGGGAAAACATTTTACTGGAGAATTGCCCTTCTATGAATGTGAAGCCCGGTTACGTCATAAAGATGGCCATTGGATCTGGGTATTGGATCGGGGAAAAGTTGCTACCTGGACAAAAGACGGAAAGCCATTGCTTATCTCTGGTTCTCATCAAGATATTAGTGAGCGTAAACAAATAGAAATTGATCTCATTGAATCAAGAAAAGCTGCTGAATCTGCTAATGTGGCTAAGAGTCGTTTTTTAGCAACAATGAGTCATGAAATTCGGACGCCAATGAATGGCATTCTCGGTATGGCTCAAATGCTATTAATGTTGGATGTTGGCGAGCCTGAACGATGTGATTACGCCCGTACTATTTTGGATTCTGGAAAAACGCTGCTTACCTTGCTTAACGATATTTTGGATCTATCTAAAATAGAGGCCGGTCGGCTAGAATTATCAGTCGAGATATTTGAACCTTCGCAACTTATTCATGAAGTTATTGCCCTTTTTAGCAGCAATGCCCAAGCTAAAGGGTTACATCTTGGGGGGTTATGGCTTGGTGAGCAGGGGCAATTTTTTAAAGCTGATTCTCACCGGTTACGTCAAATACTTGCCAATTTAGTTGGAAATGCTATTAAATTTACCGATCAAGGTCAGGTTTCTATTGAGGCCAAACCTTTGATCGTTAATCAGTCGATCACTATGTTGGAATTTTCGGTTAAAGATACGGGAATAGGAATAGAATCTGCTCAACAGAAACAATTATTTACACCCTTTAGTCAGGTAGATAATTCTATTACTCGCAAATACAGTGGGACAGGGCTTGGGTTATCTATTGTTCGTAGTCTAGCAAAACTGATGGGAGGCGATGTTGGGGTTGATAGCGAATTAAATAAGGGGAGTCGGTTTTGGGTTCATATTCAAGTGGAGTCCATTTCACTTGGAGAACTACACCTCCATGGGGATAAACAGGAGATACCGTTTACTTCATTGGCAACTCAGGTATTTTCCGGAAAAATTTTGGTAATCGAAGATAATGTTACTAATCAAAAAATTATCACTGCTTTGTTACGTCGCTTAGGATTGATTTGTGTAATTAAAGCCAATGGTCAACAGGGTACTGAAGCCGCTCTCCAAGAGGATTTTGATCTAATTTTAATGGACCTACAGATGCCTGTCATGGATGGCTATGAAGCAACGAGACAGATCCGCGAGGGGGAAAAAACCGCTGGTAAACGCCATTGCCCAATCATCGCGTTAACAGCTGATGCCTTTGAGGAAGATAAAAAACGCTGCCTATCAGCGGGGATGGACGATTTCCTCGCTAAGCCTGTCACTGTGGATCGGCTTCGCTCTGTGCTAGCACGATTCTTAAGCTCAGCCCACCATTAGCTTCAACGCCCAGATAACCGCCCAATCACTTCCTTGATAACCAAGCCGCTGCGCTCCAGGGCTCGGGCATCGGGTAGCCAGTCGCTGGCATCGAAGCGTTGCCGCCCACCGCTATCAGTCGCCGCTGGAATTACTACCAGCCCCTGGGCTGTGAAAAGCGCCAGAGCCCTGGCTGTATGGAGAGCGGAAGTGACCAGCAAAATAGTATTAATACCCTGCTGGCGTAATAGCTCTCCAGTAAAATCGGCATTTTGCCGAGTATTACGGCTTCGTTCCTCCAATTGAATTGCCCCATCGGGTACCCCTAGATCGTGGAGAAATTCCCCCATGGCCTGGGCTTCCGAAGTTGCGCAACTGGCAGGATCACTGCCTCCGCTTAAGATCACTTTGGGTGCCTTGCCAGCATGGTACAACCGCGCCCCGTGCCAAACTCGGTCGGCAGCCTCGTTGAGATCCGGCAAACCCTTAGGCCATTCTGCCGGTCTAATGCCTCCCCCTAATATCACAATAGCTTGGGCTTGAGGTAATTCCTCAATACTCAACGCTGGTGTTTCTACTAAGCGCTGAACAGTATGACTCACCACCGGCAATGACCAGAAAGTTATCCAAAGTAACGCTAGGGCAGCACAAATTACCGCTGCTTGCTGGCGACGTAATTGAGCCAGTAGCAATCCTGCAATTCCCAAAACCAAAGTGGTCCCTAGGGGGGAAATAAGTAAAATAATAATTTTATCCATCGAGGTCACATGAGGGGCTATTCGTATTTGCGCTACGGAAATTGTAGCTCGAGATGAGATGAGGAATCGTGCGTCTAAACTCATCAATGTCAGGATAATCTTCTTGTAGCTTCCTCCCCGTCAATTCACTATTAGGACTCTCTGAATCCCTATAGGCTTCTTCGTAAATTAAAAATAGCAGATTTGCTGTATATCGCAGAAAATTAGTGTTACCCCAGAGTGGGCTGAGTATTTGTAAGTCACGGGGATCCTTTTTATCCCTCTTTATCGTTTTTTTCTTCTCTACTAAAAAATCAAATACTTTGCCTGCCGCTGCTTCTTCAATAAGTGCGGTACGAAGTTGCTGACACAAAGTGTCTAATAATTGTAGATACTCTTTCGTAGGATAGTCACCTTCATGTCGTGCCCGCCGGTGTTCATAGAACAAACAGATCCACAGCTCAAGGGCATTACCCTCCCAGTGACCAGTGCTTTCGGCCATTGAAACACGATTATTTGCAAAGTCTCCTGCATTACCTAATCCAAGACGGGAAGCCAGTTTATAACCATTAATAACATGAGCAAAAGCTGGCGATTGATCCCAATTAAAATTTTCGGGGATTGCTGTCCAAGTTCCTTCGAAGCTCATTAAGGAGGGTGAGCGAGCCCCGTGCCCGGTTGCGTAGCGAAGCGGAGCAGAGGGCGCATGGGCAGATGTGGGAGGTTGTCCGCCCCGTCCGTTGTGGT
>CAWUNB010000055.1:0-10685 GCA_963923745.1 uncultured Thiotrichales bacterium | reverse complement strand
CCGGTGAGCAATGGTGGATTTATCGGGAACAGGGAGGTCATCAACGGTGGTTTTTGTACGGTGTATTTGGCGAGTAACCACCCCTAGTCCCTGGGATGGGTTTCGGGTGCCTTGCACCATTGGGGTTTGTCAGGATAAACTCTTGAACAGTCAGGGGGATGCGTTGCCGAATTCTGGAGTTTGACGTTTCTCCATTGATTCTGAAATGGCCCCGAACCCCGGGGCTTTTCGTTGTGTTAGTGTAAGCGTTTCGATGAGGTGGGCCTTTGGCCCACTTTTCGTTTGGGGGAGTGTCAGCGTGGCGAAAACATCGCCCAAGGTGGTGGAGATTATCGAGCCGGTGGTAACTGCCATGGGCTACGAGTTAGTGGGGATTGAGTTTACGGGGGCGGGTCGCCGCCAGACGCTACGGATCTATATCGATAGCCCAGTGGGCATCACATTGGACGACTGCAGCCGGGTTAGTTACCAGGTAAGCGGTGCGCTAGATGTGGAAGATCCCATCCCGACTGCTTATACCCTGGAAATCTCGTCTCCTGGGTTGGATCGGCCCCTATTTAATCCGCAGGACTACGAACGGTTTGTCGGAAAACGGGTACAGGTGCGGCTAGCGGACCTCGTTGAGGGACGGCGCAAGGTTACCGGGGTTCTGAAAGGTTTGCGGGGAAACACTGTGGTGGTGGAGGAACAGGGCCTTGAGCGGGTTCTACCTCTGGAGCGTATCGAAAAAGCCAACCTCGTCCCAGAGGTGTGACTGGCAGGCTCAAGGGGATAGCGAATGAGCAAAGAAATACTGCTGGTGGTTGACGCAGTGTGTAACGAAAAAGGCATCGCTAAGGAAACTATTTTCCAAGCGGTGGAATCGGCCTTAGCCATGGCAACCAAGAAGAGTCATGGCGGAGAGATTGAAGTTCGCGTAACCATCGATCGCCATAATGGGGACTACCGGACTTTTCGGCGCTGGCGAGTAATTGGGGAGGAGGGCTCGCTGGATAACCCCTTAACAGAGATGTCTATCGCCGAGGCAACCCAGCGCCAACTTACCCCAGGGAGTGATGGCTTCGTTGAAGAATCCATGGAATCGGTACCTTTTGGTCGTATTGGTGCCCAAGCGGCTAAACAGGTCATTGTCCAAAAAGTGCGGGAAGCCGAGCGGGCGCAGATCGTTGACCTTTACCGGGCTCGACTGGGTCAATTGGTTACCGGAGTGGTGAAACGGGTCGATCGCAGTGGAGTTACCTTAGACTTGGGGGGCAACGCAGAGGCATTTATTACGCGGGACGAGCTTATCCTGCGGGAGGCTATGCGTAACGGTGACCGAGTGCGGGGTTACCTCCGGGAAGTGCGGCCTGAGCCCAGGGGGCCTCAGTTATTTATAACTCGCACTGCTCCAGAGTTATTGGTGGAATTGTTTAAGCTGGAAGTCCCAGAAGCCGGTGAAGGACTCATTGAAATCGTCGCTGCTGCACGGGATCCAGGACTACGTGCGAAAATTGCGGTACGTTCTCGAGAAGCGCGGGTTGACCCAGTGGGGGCCTGTGTTGGAATGCGAGGCTCTCGGGTTCAGGCCGTATCTAACGAATTGGCAGGGGAACGTATCGATATCGTTCCCTGGGATCCGAATCCGGCTCAATTTGTCATCAACGCAATGGCACCTGCCGAAGTGAGTTCCATTGTGGTGGATGAAGACTCCCACGCCATGGATGTGGCGGTACCGGAAATCCAATTAGCCCAGGCTATTGGCCGGAACGGCCAAAACGTGCGGTTAGCCAGTCAGCTCACCGGCTGGGAACTGAATGTTATGACGGAAAAGCAGGCCGTGCAGAAGAATGAACGGGAATCAGAGGCTCTGCTTGGTTTATTCATGGAGCAATTGGGTGTGGATGAGGAATTGGCAGCGGTGTTGGTGCGGGAGGGTTTTGCTACGCTAGAGGAAGTGGCTTACGTGCCCGTTCACGAAATGCTGCAAATTGAAGAGTTGGATCAGGATTTAGTGGACGAATTACGTAATCGGGCCAGAGATTTTCTCTTAACCCGCGCTATCGCCAATGAAGAAAAGGCTGATGGCGAAGTAACTCCCGAAGTATTAGCTTTAGACGGTATGGACGAGGATGTGGCCCGAGTATTGGCTTCCCGGGGAGTAGTGACAATGGATGATCTTGCCGATTTGGCGGTGGATGATCTGACGGACATCGACGGGGTGGACTCAGAGCGGGCAGCACGCCTCATTATGGCGGCACGAGCCCCCTGGTTCGCTGAGTAGGACCAGGCCTGAGGCCGGAGAGAGTGACAGATGGCAGAAGTGACGGTAAGACAATTTGCGGATGTGGTGGGTATCCCGGTTGAGCGGTTATTAGTGCAGCTGGGGGAAGCGGGTCTGGCTAAAAAGTCCGCAGAAGAGAGCATCTCCGATAAGGAGAAAGTTCAACTTCTCGGTTATCTACGGCGCAGCCACGGAGCTGCTGCTCCAACGGCGGAGCCGCAGAAAATTACCCTGAAGCGCAAAACGGTCAGCGAGATTCGCACCACGGGTACTCAGGGGAAAGCCAAGACAGTGAGTGTCGAGGTGCGGAAAAAGCGTACCTTTGTTAAGCGGGGAAATGAGGAAAGTGACTCTCGGCCAGAGGAGAATCGGGTTCCTCAGGAAGAAATGCCTCCGTTGCCTGCCGAGACGGTTGCCCTTGCGCCGGAAGAATTGACCCACCGTCAGTCAACCGTCGCGCCTCCTCCGCTACCAGAGGAGTCGGCCCAGCGTCCGATAGCTGAGGAAGAGAGCCGTCGGCTTCAGGGAGAGGAAGCTCGTCGTCAAGCCGAGGAGTTGGCGGCACGCCAGCGAGCTGAAGAAGAAGCCCATCGCCAAGCCGAAGCCCACCGTCAGGCCGAGGAAGCCGCCCATCGTCAACCTGAAGAAGCGCCACCCCACCAGGTAGCTCAGTCTTCTCAAGAAACGCCTATCTCTCCGCCTCCTCCCTCCAATCCGGTGGAAGCGACGCAACGACCCCGAGAACAGGGGACTCGTCCTCGAGAAGAAGGCAGTCGAGCGCCTCGAGACGGGGCTCCTCGGGAAGGGCAGCGCCCTGCCCGTTCGGGGGATGGACCCCGGACTCGTCCCAGTGATGGCAGCCGTTCCGATGGTAGTCGGCCTCCCCGCAGTGACAGTGGTCGCGGGGACAGCAACCGGACAGAGCGGAGTGACAATCGGAGCGAAGGTCATCGGGCCGACGGAAATCGGGCTGATGGTAATCGCAGTCCCCGTCCCCTTGGGGATAGCCAGCGGCCTTCCGGTAATCGCCCTGATGGGAACCGAGCCGATCGCAGCGGTGACCGCCCCTCTGGGGGGGGGAGCCGTTCTCCAGGAGGGGCAGTAGGTGGACAGTCCGCCAATCGGAGTGGTGCCGGACCTCGCCCTGGAGGTACCGGCGGTGCTGGTGGTCCAGGTGGAGGGGCCCGTACTGGTGGAGCCCCTGGTGCTCGAGCCAGCAGCGGTGGTGCTGCGCCGTCAGGTGGCGGAGGCGGTGGTCGGACTCGAGGTGGTGGTAGTTCATCGGCCGCTCGTGCACCGTCCACTAGTCTCGGCGAGACCCCCATGGGACGGGGTACTTCGGCAGGAAACCGGAGTCGACGTCGCTCTTCAGTGGATCGCACTGATGATGATCGGGATGCTTTGTTTGGCCGGGAGGACGGATTAGGTGGTAGCAGTGGTAAAGCTATGCGCCGTAAGAAGCGGCCAGCGGCGGCTGCGCCAGCAGCCCGAGGCGCTCAGCAACAACCACAACAGGCCTTCCAGCGCCCCACGGGTCCAGTGGTGCGGGAAGTCAGCCTGCCAGAGAGTATTACCGTGGCCGATTTGGCCAATAAGATGTCGGTGAAAGCCACGGAAGTTATCAAGGCCCTGATGAAGATGGGTTCCATGGTTACTATCAACCAAATCCTCGATCAGGAAACGGCAGCCATTGTGGTGGACGAAATGGGCCACAAAGCCAAACTGCTCCGGGAAAATGCGTTAGAGGAAGCGCTGGAGGTTGAAGCAGAGAACCAGGGAGAACAACGAGGCCGTCCACCGGTGGTGACCATCATGGGTCACGTGGACCACGGTAAGACTTCACTGTTGGATTATATCCGTCGTACCAAAGTAGCCGCTGGTGAAGCGGGGGGTATCACCCAGCACATCGGTGCTTACCATGTAGAAACCCGCAAGGGAATCATCACTTTCCTGGATACCCCGGGCCACGCTGCGTTCACCGCCATGCGGGCGCGGGGTGCTCAAGTAACGGATATTGTGGTGCTGGTGGTAGCCGCTGACGACGGGGTCATGCCCCAGACCATTGAAGCTATTCAACATGCCAAAGCCGCTTCAGTACCCATCGTGGTGGCGGTGAATAAGATGGATAAATCCGGTGCCGATCCCGATCGAGTCCGCCATGAACTCTCAGTCCATGGCGTACTACCGGAAGATTGGGGCGGCGATAGCATCTTTGTCCCCGTATCAGCCAAATCCGGCTTGGGTATCGATCAATTATTGGATGCCATCCTGGTCCAGGCCGAAGTATTGGAGTTGCAGGCCGTAGCGGATCAACGGGCCACCGGAGTAGTTATTGAGTCCGCCCTAGATAAGGGCCGTGGCCCAGTGGCGACTCTGCTAGTACAGAACGGAACTTTGCGTAAAGGGGATATTCTGCTTACAGGGCAAGAATATGGTCGAGTGCGGGCGCTGTTGGATGAAACCGGTCGCCAAGTAGAGGAAGCCGGTCCATCCATGCCCGTGGTAGTCCTTGGATTATCAGCACCTCCCAATGCCGGCGATCCGGCCATTGTGGTTCCCGATGAACGTAAGGCTCGGGAAATTGCCCTATTCCGTCAAGGTAAGTTCCGGGAAGTCAAATTGGCACGCCAGGCCAAGGTGTCGCTGGAAAATGCCTTTGCCCAGATGGGCGAAGGGGAATCCCGCCAGCTCAATTTAGTGGTGAAAGCGGACGTCCAGGGGTCGGCAGAAGCTCTCAGCGAGGCCTTCAGTAAGTTATCCACCGACGATGTCAAGGTGAAGGTGGTGGCCTCCGGAGTGGGAGGTATTACCGAATCTGACGTTAACTTAGCCGTGGCTTCGGGTGCCATTTTGGTGGGCTTTAATGTACGTGCCGATGGGGCTGCCCGTCGTCTGATTGCAGAGGAAGCCGTCGACACCCACTACTATAGTGTTATTTACGACGCCATCGACGACGTTAAGAAAGCACTGTTGGGGATGTTAGCTCCCGAGTTCAAAGAGCAGATCATCGGCCTGGCAGAAGTACGGGACGTGTTCCGTTCTCCCAAGTTTGGTGCCATTGCAGGATGCGTGGTGGTGGATGGGGTGGTCAAACGCCACAATCCTATCCGGGTATTACGGGACAACGTGGTTATCTACCAGGGCGAGTTGGAATCCCTGCGTCGCTTTAAGGATGATGTCAACGAAGTGCGAGCCGGTTTTGAATGCGGTATCGGCGTACGCAACTACAATGACGTGCGAGTCAGTGACCAAATTGAAGTCTACGAACGGGTTCAAGTACAGCGGACCCTGTAACCTCCTCCACGGGGGGCGATTGCCCCCCGTCCTCTCTTTTTCCCTGCCATGGCCAAAGAATTCAGTCGTACCACTCGCCTGGGGGACCAGATCCAACGGGAACTGGGCCAATTGCTAGGCCACGAAGTGAAGGATCCCCAATTGGGCATGGTAACAGTCACTGGAGTACGGGTGACCCGGGATCTAGCCCACGCCAAGGTGTATGTCACCGTGATGGGGGACAAACCAGCGGTAGATGCCTCCTTGGCTGCTCTTAATCGAGCCGCCGGATTTCTTCGCAGCGCTCTCGCCAGCCGGTTGCTGGCTCGTATGACTCCAGCCCTCCACTTTGTCTACGACGCTTCAGTGGAACGAGGAGCCCGATTGTCTGCCCTCATTGATGCAGCCGTGGCTGCTGATCGGCTTAACAAGCAAGAATTGGGGGATGCTCCCCCATCAATTCAGGAGTGAATCTGTGAGGCGTCGCCATCAGCGGGGGCGGGATGTCAATGGCATCCTGCTGCTCGATAAACCCTTCGGTCTTACCTCCAATGGAGCGTTGCAGGATGTAAAGCGCCTCTATCAGGCCCGGAAGGTAGGCCACACTGGTAGCTTAGATCCCCTAGCTACTGGACTGTTGCCTCTGTGTTTTGGAGAAGCCACTAAGGTATCTGGTTTTCTCTTGGATGCAGATAAACGCTACCGCGCTGAATTTCAGTTGGGAATTACCACGGATAGTGGGGATGCTGATGGCCAAGTCTTGGAGCAGCGCCCAGTACCTTCCCTAGAATGGGGGACAGTAGAAGGGGTATTGGCTCGTTTTATCGGAGAGATTCAACAAATCCCGCCAATGCACTCCGCCATCAAGGTACAAGGCAAGCCGCTGTATACTTTGGCTCATCAGGGACTCACCGTGGAACGGGAAGCCCGTACCGTAACCATTCATGCTTTCACTCTTCTAGGGATGGAGGCCAACCGGCTAAACGTGGATATCCACTGTTCAAAAGGGACTTACGTACGCACCCTAGCGGAAGACGTGGGACAGATATTAGGCTGTGGTGCCCATGTCAGTGCTCTGCGGCGGTTAGCGGTGGGACCCTTCGATGATCCCATGATCATGGTGGATATGGAGCAACTACGGGATGTAGCGGCAGAAGGAGACGCAGCGTTGGACGGTCTGTTGTTACCCGTGGATCGCGCATTGGAGCGCTGGCCCGCAGTCAATCTTACCAGTGACAGCGCTTTCTACCTGGGCCAGGGCCAACCGGTGTTGGTGCCCCGAGCGCCAACTTCCGGGCTAGTGCGGCTCTACGGACCTCAGCAGCGATTTATCGGCGTAGGCGAGGTGTTAGACGACGGGCGTATCGCTCCACGACGCCTAGCAGCAACTAACTGACGATGGTAACAGTGGCCTGGCCGTCGATTCGATCTACGGTAAGAGCTAACTCGCAGTACTCATGTTGAGGTTCCACTGGGCTAGGGTCGTCCGCACAATGGCAGCCAGCCACGATGCCCTGATAGAACACCCCAACGCGAATGTAGTAATGGCTGTTGCTTGCTACGGTAGCTAATACCATGATTTGAAAGGGACTATCTGCCACGTAACTAGAGTGAGACAGCCCTTGTTGCAACGGTAAGATTCCGGTGGGAAGTGCTAGTAGTTCTAGCTGGAGGGCCTGGGGGAAATCAGGGGTCCCCCAAACGGCCAGAGATTTCGGTAAGGCAAACACCATCAACCTACGAGATCGTCCGGTTCTACCCGCAGAGCGGCAGCTAACCGCTTGAGTACTGCTGGAGAAGGTTGCTTTTTGCCCATTTCTAATTGAGAAATGTGGGATTTTCCTACTTTGGTAACTTCCGCCAATCGCTCTTGGGTGAAACCCCGGTATTCCCGCCACAGGCGCAATGGATTTTCTTGACCGCTTACCAAACGATGGACGAAATCAGCCGGTAGCAGCTCTTCTTTTCCTGAATCAATGGGTTGCTCTGGGGCAAGCTTTGAAATCTCTTCATTCTGGAGAGAATCAAATAGGGCTGGTTCTAATCGTTCAACCAATTGCAGTAACTGCTGATATTCCCCATAGGGAATAACGGCCCACTCCGGTTGCCCATCTTTTTCAATGATTTGTACGTTCACGACACGTCTCCCTTGGTTAAGTGGTCAACGTCCATAGCCCGGTTATTTTACATGAAACCTTTCGTCATTATGGGACACCATCATAATCTTGATAGTTGTAGTAGACTTCTTCCATCCCCACATAGATCAACATCGTTCTCTCTCCTGGGAGTCTCCCCATGACCTACAAAAAGTTACTGACCGTTATTACTGCCTTTTTTGTTGGATTTGGTTTAGCCATGGCAGATGTTGAAGCTGCCCGTCTTGGTAGTAGCAAAGATTTGGGGCGAACCAGTCCCAGTTATTCTAAGCAGACTACCCCCAATACCAGCCCTAATACTTCTCCCAGTTCAGCAACCACGCCAACTCGGCCCTACCCTGGAACCACTACAGCCCCCGCGCCAGCCCGATCAGGGGCCAGTCGTTGGTTAGGGCCATTGGCTGGGTTAGCTGCTGGCGGATTGCTGGCAGCCATGTTTTTCGGTGATGGCTTTCAAAGTCTCCAGCTATTTGACATCGTAATTTTGCTAGCAATTGGAGTGGGCATTTGGTTAGTGGTCCGTATGATGCGGTCCCGCTCTCCTGTCCAACCGGCCCACCACTACGCCGGCGCTAATTTCACCCCTGACGCCGACCAAGGAGACCGTTTTGTTGCCCCGGAAATCGGTTCCGCTCTAGGACGGGGCCATCCCATCAATAGCGACCAATTGTCTTGGTTTAATGAAGATAATTTTATGCAGAATGCTCGCACCCATTATCTGGGATTACAAAAAGCTTGGGATGCTGGAGATATGGGGGAAATTCGAGAATACGTGACCCCTGAATTATTCCGTGAATTATCCCGAGAACGAGCCGCATTGGGCAATGGTCCAAACGTCACTGAAGTTTTGCAATTGGATCTGGAATTTCTTGGTTTGGCCACTGAAGGGGATTTAGTAATAGCGGGGGTGCGTTACAGTGGCTACATTCGAGAAGACCAGGGTGGTCAGGCTAAGCCATTCCGGGAAACTTGGCACATCCAACGCTCTCTGCAGGAACCGAATGCCAATTGGTACCTGGCCGGTATCCAACAAAACTAACCTTATTGATTTTCTTGCCTCTACCCACTAGGCCTGCCCGTGCAATCGATCCATAACCTTAACATTGAATCCCTCCAGGCAATGCCCACCCCGGAGGAAGTCTTAACTCGCTTACCCCTGTCGGAGGAAGCGGCAGCTGCCGTGCTTGGAGGCCGGCGTACCTTGGAAAACATCCTGGATCGTCGAGATCCTCGGATGTTTGTAGTGGTGGGGCCCTGCTCCATTCACGATCCAGTGGCGGGGTTGGATTACGCTAAACGGTTACGGGATCTAGCGGATGAGGTTAGAGATACCCTGCTTCTGGTGATGCGGGTCTATTTTGAAAAACCTCGCACTGCAACGGGATGGAAAGGCTACATTAACGATCCCCGGATGGACGATTCATTCCGTATTGACGAGGGAATGCAACGGGCTCGGGAATTTTTGCTAGCGGTAAACGCGCTGGGATTACCTGCAGCGACAGAAGCGCTGGACCCTATTGCCCCCCAGTATTTGGGAGATTTAGTTGCCTGGACCGCTATTGGTGCCCGAACTTCAGAATCCCAGACTCACCGAGAAATGGCGTCTGGCTTATCTACCCCGGTTGGTTTCAAGAACAGTACCGATGGCTCATTGGATGCAGCGGTCAATGCTATTATTTCCGCTTCTCGTCCCCATAGCTTTTTGGGTATTAATAGCCAGGGTCGTTCCGCTGTGATTCGGACCCGTGGCAATAGCTACGGCCACTTAGTACTGCGGGGCGGCGGTGATCGACCCAATTACGATACCGTGAGTATTGCCATGGCTGAGGAAGCGTTAGCCAAAGCCAAGTTACCCGCCAACATCGTAGTAGATTGCTCCCACGCTAATAGCTATAAGCGACCGTTGCTGCAGCCTCGCGTCATGCAAGACTGTGTCAATCAAGTACGACTCGGGAATCGTTCCATTGTCGGATTGATGGTGGAAAGTTTCCTGGAAGAGGGCAATCAGCCAATTCCCACTGATCTCAACCAGTTACGCTACGGCTGTTCGGTCACCGATGCCTGCGTGAACTGGACTACCACCGAGCAGATGATTCGCTCTGCCCGGGAGGCCCTGCGGGAACCTATTCAGCAACGAGCGCTAGGCAACTCGGCCTAGTGGGCTTTGGCCTTCTTCTAAAAAGTGCCGTAGCAAATCGTGGCCGTGGCGAGTAAGGATGGATTCGGGGTGGAATTGCACCCCTTCCACTAAAAACTCCCGATGTCGCACCCCCATGATCTCAGCCGGTTCACCATTGTTGTCCACTGTCCAAGCCGTTACCTCTAAGCAAGGAGGGGCGGTTTCTTTTTCGATAACTAAGGAATGGTAACGAGTTGCCTCAAAAGGACTGGGTAATTCCCGAAATACCCCTCGGCCTCGGTGATGAATCGGGGAGGTTTTGCCGTGCATAATTTCCTGTGCATGGATAATCCGTCCCCCAAAGGCCTGACCAATAGCCTGATGCCCCAAACAAACTCCGAGAATGGGAATTCGTCCCGCAAAGGTACGAATAGTGTCCAGCGAGACACCGGCTTCCGTGGGAGTGCAAGGGCCAGGGGAAATAACAATCCGCTCAGGTGCCAGCAATTCGATGTCGGCAACCGTTAGTTGATCGTTACGGTAAACCCGCACATCGGCACCTAATTCCCCCAGATATTGCACTAGGTTGTAGGTGAAAGAATCGTAGTTGTCGATCATCAGCAGCATAAAGTGTCTATCCTCTTGTTCTATATGGCAATTGTTCCAGGTAATGCGCTTTGATACCCCCTCAGATACCCGCTATTATTGATGCACGTCCATGTAATGGAGAAGCAAAATTTTGGCTCGTACCCAAAAACGAAGCACTTCGCTTAGTTCAGGAGCACGAAAATGAAATCCGCAACGCTTGGCTTAAACAGTTCCCTAGTTGAAGTAACCAATATATCTAAACATGTTTCTGGCTATTGCTAGAGCT
>CAWUNB010000054.1:0-10729 GCA_963923745.1 uncultured Thiotrichales bacterium | reverse complement strand
GCACCGTAGTAGATCACCATAAATATCATTACAAATAGCGAGCCAATAATGGCTGAACGCACTCCTGTGGTAATATTATCCTGTCCAAGGCTGGGGCCTACGGTGCGCTCCTCTACAATTTCCATGGGGGCAGCTAATGCCCCTGCTCGCAATAACAACGCTAAATTACGAGCTTCGGCAGTATTTTCCAGCCCAGTGACTTGGAAACGTTTACCTAATTGGCTACGGATAACGGCTACATTGATTACTTCTTCTACTGTGCGTTTTTCCTTAACTTGGCGACCGTCTATCGTCTTGGTTTCTACTTTAGTCTCAATAAAAACCACTGCCATGCGTTTTCCCACTAATTCCCGAGTAGCTTGGCTAAAAACTCGCGCTCCTTTGGCATCCAAGGTGATAAATACCGCAGGAGAAGCACTTTGTTGCTCAATACCAGAAGCAGCATCCATCACCGATTCGCCGGTTAGCAAAATCCGCTTTTGCAATAATACCGGCCGCCCGCTGCGTTCATAATACAGTTTAGCTGCTGCTGGAGTTCGCCCAGCTAATGCTTCCCGGGGATCATGTTCTTCATCCACCATGCGGAATTCCAAAGTAGCTGTTGCTCCTAAAATTTCCTTAGCTCGCGCAGTGTCCTGCACTCCTGGTAATTGCACAACAATACGATCTTCCCCCTGTTGCTGAATAACCGGTTCAGCAACCCCTAATTCATTAACTCGATTTCGTAGGGTAGTTAAATTCTGATGTACTGCTGAACGAGCAATTTCCCGTCGTTCTTTTTCTAAAATCCGTCCAACTATCCAGTAACCATCAGTATTATCCAAAGTATCGAGTTTTAATTCCCGTAAGTGGCGACGCAGCACTTCTAGTGCTTTATCCCGTTCACCTTGCTCTTTAAACTTTACTTCCAGCCCACCACTAGCTAACCGGCCTACCGTTAGATAGTGAATTTTTTCTTCCCGCAGCTGGCTGCGAGCGTCACTGACGTAACGGTCTTCAGCATGATCCACTGCAGCCTTCATATCTACCTGCATTAGAAAATGCACTCCACCCCGCAAATCCAACCCGAGGTACATAGGAGCAGCCCCTAGGGCAGTCAACCACTTTGGAGTGGAGGGCGCTAAATTGAGGGCCACCACATAACCCCGTCCTAGGGTATCCCGCGCCACATCCTGGGCCTTGAGTTGGGCATCGGTGTCATAGAGACGGACCAGTAATCCTTGATGGATAACTTGGGCATCTTTGTAGGGTAGATCGGCCTTTTGCAGCGCATCCGTAAGCTGATGCAGCGTTTCCTGAGTGACCTCCACTCCTCGACCGGAAGCGGAAACCTGGATGGCAGGATCCTCCCCAAACACATTGGGTAGGGCGTAAAGGGTACCGATCGCCAGTACAACCACGATCAGTAGGTACTTCCAGAGGGGGTACTGATTCATAGGGGTAACTAACAGTTATCCAAAGTGGAGGGATTGGAAAAAAGTAACCAGGAGTGGCTACAGGGATTTCAGCGTGCCTTTAGGCATAAGACTGGCAATGGCTAGTTTCTGAACTTTGAGTTGGATACCGTCTGCCACTTCTACCCCAACAAAGTTCTCCCCTACGTCAGTGATGCGGCCTAACAAGCCACCGTTAGTAACCACTTCATCTCCTTTAGCCAAGCCATCCACCATGGTTTTATGCTCCTTGGCCCGCTTGGACTGGGGGCGGACCAATACGAAATAAAACACGATGAAAATAAGTACCAGGGGTAGGAAGCTCATAATGGGATCTGGGGTTTGTTGGGCCGGAGCGGCCTGGGCAAAAGCGTCGGTAATAAAGTTCATATAGGGTTCCTTGATCAAGGGAAAGTCTGTCGGCACGGAGGCTGGCCGACTTGGAAGGGATTATTGCACAGGTATCACTTCAGGGTAGCCCATGGCGACAATTGTCCTATGTCATCAGTCATTCACTTTTTTCAAATGTCTGTTAACACTACTATCTCGGTTTCGGAGCTACCGCTTAAATGGTGAAGATGATGAAAATCCCTATGGCCTTGCCATACCGTGATAAGCGTCTCGGCCCTTGGCCGGCGCGATTGGACGCCCTACAGAGTGGAAGTGGGTTGTTTTTGGGCTTGTTTATGTGGCTACACATGTTTTTTGTGTCCTCTATTTTACTGGGACCGGATGCCATGTGGCGGGTAGCCAGATTCTTTGAAGGGTACTACGTTTTTGGTCGCGCCTATCCCTGGTTGGTTTCCCTCATCGTGGCCTTTGTGTTCGGGGTATTTATCACCCATGCGGGTCTAGCACTGCGTAAATTCCCTGCGAGTTTTCGCCAATACCAAGCTTTTTCCCGACATCGTCACCTGCTTCACCACGGAGACACCCACCTGTGGTGGATTCAAGTCGTCACTGGTTTTGCCATGTTCTTCCTTGGATCTGTCCACCTCTACACCATGATGACCCAAGCTGAACTGATTGGCCCTTATGAATCGGCGGACCGGGTATGGACAGGAACTTATTGGCCCCTTTATTTACTGCTCCTTTTCGCGGTGGAACTCCACGGTACCATTGGTCTATATCGATTAGCCCTTAAATGGGGATGGCCCAGTGGACCGGATCCCTTAGCGGTACGAGCTCGGCTACATTTTGCTAAGTGGTTGGTAACCAGTTTCTTCCTGGGATTGGGATTGGTGACACTGCTGGCTTACGTGCGCATTGGCCAAGATCATGCGCCCCACGCCGGCCAACGTTATGTGCCAGCGACGATTTCGACCACAGTGGAGAAGGCACCATGAAGGTGGTTTACAGCGATGTTCTGATCATTGGCGCTGGTTTGGCGGGGTTACGTACCGCAGTAGCGGCCCGTCAGCGGGGGTTCGATCCCCTGGTATTGTCCCTCGTTCCAGCAAAACGTTCCCATTCAGTGGCTGCTCAAGGTGGGATGCAGGCCAGTTTGGGTAACAGTGTACGGGGCGCGGGAGATAGCGAGGATATTCACTTCGAAGATACCGTCCGGGGTAGTGATTGGGGTTGTGACCAAACGGTTGCTCGAATGTTTACTCACCTGGCCCCCAAAGCGGTGCGGGAACTGGCAGCCTGGGGAGTAGCTTGGAGTCGGGTCCGAGGGGGGGATCGGCAAGTCGTTATCAACGGTGAATCGGTCACCATCCATGAACCCCTGGGAGCCCATGGTCTTATCACTGCCCGGGATTTTGGAGGTACCCGCAAATGGCGGACCTGCTACACCTCCGATGGCACCGGTCACGCCATGCTCTATACCATGGGAGATCAAGCCATTGCCCATGGCGTTCCCGTACTGGAGCGCCAAGAAGCGTTAGCTCTCATCCATGAAGGTGGACGGTGTTACGGTGCTGTGGTGCGAGATCTGATCACTGGCGAACTGGGGGCCTACTTGGCTCGGGCCACGGTGGTAGCTACTGGAGGATACGGGCGATTGTGGTCAGCTTCCACCAATGCACTCATCAACGAAGGCATGGGGGCAGCTTTAGCCCTGGAGACAGGAGTCGCCCGCTTAGGGAATATGGAAGCGGTGCAATTCCATCCTACGGCAATTGTCCCCACCGGTATTTTGATGACCGAAGGCTGTCGGGGAGATGGCGGATTGCTACGGGATGTCAATGGCCACCGTTTTATGCCGGATTACGAGCCCCAGAAGAAAGAGTTGGCTTCCCGGGATGTGGTCTCGCGACGCATGGCGGAACACATACGGGCCGGTAAGGGAGTTCAGTCTTCCTACGGAGAACATCTGTGGCTGGATATTACCGGCTTGGGAGCCGCTCACATCGACCGTAATTTGCGGGAAGTTAAGGAGATTTGTCAGTATTTCTTAGGTATCGATCCGGTTAAGGATTGGATCCCGGTTCGTCCTACCCAGCATTACTCCATGGGGGGGATTCGTACCGATTATCGAGGAGAAAGTCCATGGTTACGGGGCCTCTTCTCCTGCGGAGAAGCCGCCTGTTGGGATCTCCATGGCTTTAACCGCTTGGGGGGCAACTCAGTAGCGGAAACGGTGGTGGCGGGTATGGTGGTAGGGGAATATGTTGCCGATTTTTGCGCTTCTGCTGACGGCGATCTCCCCAGTGCCGGTGCCATCGTCCAGGAATTTGTAGAACGGGAACAGGGGCGCATCGACGCCATACTCACCAGTTCTGGTGATGAGAGTCCCACAGCACTACGCCGCCAGATGGAAACGGTCATGATGGATCGAGTCGGTCTGTTCCGAAAGGCAGACGATCTGGAGCGGGCAGTTTCAGAGCTATCGGATTTGTTGCGTCGCTCTCATTGGTTGGGTATCCGTAACCGCCGCCGGGACGCTAATCCAGAATTAGTGGCTGCCTATCGTCTACCTCGCATGATCAAACTGGCTTTGACCATTGCCATGGGGGCATTGGCTCGTACCGAGAGCCGGGGAGCCCATTACCGGGAAGATTATCCAGAACGCAACGACCGGGATTGGTTATGTCGCACCCTGGCAGTCTGGCCAGCCGAAGAAGATGCTTTGCCCCTCCTGGAATACGAACCCCTGACCGTTAATACCATGGAGTTACCACCAGGCTTCCGGGGCTACGGCACCCGTAACATCATTGATCACCCGGATACTCCAGCTCGAGAAACAGCGGTGGAGACCACCCGTCAAACAGTTGCAGATCCTACTGCACGCCAGGAAGCCATCATGCCATTTCTCCATTTGCTGCCCGAACGTTACCGGGGGGCTAATCAACGGTTTGTCCATCCTACCTCCCCGGAGAATTAGTCGTGAGCCAACGTACCCTGACCTTACAGATCTTTCGCCACAATCCCCGGGATCCAGACAGCCAGCCCCACCTGCAAAGTTATACCGTGGAAGAAATACCAGGCATGACTTTGTTTGTGGTGCTAACCCGTATTCGAGAAGACCAAGATCCCACCCTTAGTTTTGATTTTGTCTGTCGGGCTGGGATTTGTGGCAGTTGTGCCATGGTAATCAATGGTCGCCCTGGCCTGGCTTGCCGGACCCTTACTGAATCCCTTCCCACTACCATTACCCTGCTGCCCTTACCAGGATTTGAGCTCATTGGTGACCTATCAGTAAACACGGGGCGGTGGATGCGGGGGCTGAGTGAACGGCTCCAAGCCTGGATCCAACAGCTGGCCCCCGCCAACGTGGATGCTTTGGAAGCCCCGATGGATCCGGATGTCGCAGAGCAGATCTACGAAATAGACCGTTGCGTTGAATGCGGTTGCTGTATTGCGGCTTGTGGTAACGCTCGGATGCGGGAGGATTTCATTGGAGCGGTGGGTTTCAACAAGGTAGTACGCTTTCGCGCCGATCCCCGGGATACCCGCTCCGACGCCGACTGGTATGAAATCATCGGCGATGATAATGGGATATTTGGCTGTTTGACTCTACTGGGTTGCCAAGATGTGTGCCCGAAGGGCCTCTCTCTCCAAACCCAAATTGCCTTCCTCCGGCGCAAGATGGTGACAGCAAGCTTTGCCTAAACCCTAAAGGATAGGCAAAAAAACTGGCCAGAGAGGCAGTCCACGTAAGGGCGCTCATCTGGCCAGGAGGAGGAGGTTTACCGAGGCGGAACTCTAGTGATTAACTCATAGCCTCTCCATGACAATCCGCAAGTGAGTCTTTTCATCGTCGCAACTCTTCAGGAATGGGTAGATTCTCAAATGAAGGGGTAACTCTCGGTTTACCTGATTTGCGAATCTGAAACACAAAAGCCAATACTTGGGCAACGGCTTTGTAAAGACCAGCAGGAATTTCTCTATCCAGCTCAGCATTGTAGTAGAGAGCCCGTGCCAAACCCGGGGCTTCGATCCGTGCTACCCTGGATTCGTCACCAATTTGACGGATACGGGTAGCGACTAAATCCGCCCCTTTAGCCACTAGGCGGGGGGCACGCATCTTGGCGGGGTCATAGCGTAATGCCACTGCAAAGTGAGTCGGGTTGGTCACGATCACATCTGCCTTGGGTACTTCCGCCATCATGCGACGTTGTGACATTTCTCGCTGCATTTGTCTAATTCGTCCCTTGACTTCAGGACGACCATCAGATTCTTTGGCTTCTTCCCGAACCTCCTGGCGAGTCATTTTTAATTGCTTACTATGGTTCCAAATTTGGAAGGGGACATCGGCTCCAGCAATTACGGCTAAAGTCGCCGCCAAAATCATAAAGTCCCAGAGTAACATCTCCCCTAGCCGCCCAAGGCCCGCTAACAGGTCTCCCTGCCCAAGGGCAACCATTTGGGCTGCATCCCGTTTTAGAAGCCAAATACCTACCCAAGCAATTAGCGCAAATTTGATAAGCCCCTTCCCTAATTCCATTAATCCTGTACTACTAAAAATTCGTCCTAAACCATTAAGCGGATTAATGCGCTCAAATTTAAAACCTAAAGCCTCACTGCTGAAATTCCACCCCCCCACCGCAAGGGGAGCCACAATAGCGGCCAATACCAACATAGCAACAAGAGGAAAGAAATCTTTGAGAGATTCAATGGCAAGATCCAATAACATTCGCCCCATCCAAGTAGGATCGCGAATTTGTTCCGGTGTTAAGGTCAATCCTCGCCGCATTTGATCTGCTAAACTCTCCATCAATCCTCCCCGGAGAGACAATAAACCAGACGCGGCTGTTAATACCAATATAAGGGTGGATAATTCTCGGGAACGGGGTATTTGCCCATGTTTACGCGCTTCTTCCTCGCGACGGGCTGTTGCTTCTTCTGTTCTTTCTTCCCCTCCCTCTTCGGCCATTCCTTAGCGCCCGTGTCCCACTAGCGGTAGTCCTTTCGCTAAAGCTAATGCCCCATCTAGCAATAATTCTATCTGGGGAACAAAACCCGGCAGGGTATAAATCATCACTAATAATCCTAACCCAAGGGTAATAGGAAAACCAATGGCAAAAAGATTTAATTGAGGAGCAGCTCGGACAATAACCGCAAAGGTGACATTTAATAACAGTAATGCAGCCATTGCTGGTAATGCCATCAATAATGCTCCTCGTAGCATTTGCCCTCCAAATACCGCTAAATCCCACCAAGCGTCCATGGGAAGACCCTGAGAGCCAAGGGGTATTAGGCGAAAACTATCTACTAATACTTGGATAGCAATCAAATGACCATCTAGCCCCAGATAAACCAGCGTAAGCAACATGGCGTAAAACTGACTAACAACAGGTACTTGTACGCCATTTTGAGGATCCATTAAGGAAGCAAAACCAAGTCCCATCAACTGGCCTAAAATTTGGCCTCCTAATTCAACAGCAGCAAATACTAAGCGCAGAGAAAATCCCATAGCCACTCCCACCAATACTTGATGAAGAGTAATGAAATAAGCGGGGGGACTTAGCAGATCCAAATTAGGCGCAGGAGGAAGCAGTGGGACAATAACGACACTGATAGCCACTGTAATAGCCATACGGACACGCATGGGGATAGATTTGGCACCAAAAAAAGGCGAAGCCATTATCATCGCTCCCACTCGAAACAATGGCCACAACACAGCTCCCACCCAGGATCCTATTTGCCCAGTGGATAATTCGACGGGAGTCATGGGCTAATCTAATTAGCCGATTAATCCAGGAATGCTTTCATAAAGGCGGCGGGTATAATCTGTTAGTTGAGTTATCATCCACGGTCCAGCAATAAGCATAACAGCTACTAATACCAATAACTTAGGCACAAAGCTTAATGTTGTTTCGTTAATTTGAGTAGCAGCTTGGAATAAACTAATAATCAATCCGATAATCAAAGAAGATAGTAACAAAGGAGCTGCTAAAATGACTGTTACCTCCAATGCTTGCCGGCCAACAGTCATTACCGTTTCTGGTGTCATTTTTAGCCCTCGTTAGGGAACGTGAAAGCTCCCGGCCAAGCTTCCCATTACCAATACCCAACCATCTACTAACACGAATAACATCAATTTAAATGGAAATGAAATTACTGGTGGGGACAACATCATCATACCCATTGCCATCAAAATACTGGCTACTACAAGATCAATAATCAGAAAAGGCATGAATAACAAAAAACCCATCTGAAAAGCTGTTTTTAATTCAGAAGTAACAAAAGCCGGTACCAACAAAGATAATGGTACATCCTCTGGACCAGCAAAACCGTCACGTCCAGTAATACGGGCAAAAACAGCCAAATCAGTGTCTCGAGTTTGGGCTAACATAAACTCCCGTATAGGTACCAGAGCTTTTTGTATAGCAGGTAAACCAGCCATCTGGTCTTGGATATAGGGAACTACCGCATCGTGGTGAATACGCTCAAACACTGGTGCCATGATGAAAAATGTTAAAAATAATGCCAATCCAACCAGTACCTGGTTATTGGGTGTCTGGGCAGTACCTAATGCTTGGCGAAGAATAGCCAATACCACAATAATACGGGTAAAGCCGGTCATCATCATGAGAGCGGCTGGAATGAAGGTGAGGGCAGTCATAATCACCAACACCTGCATACTCACGGTGTAGGTCTGCCCTCCTCCCGGAGTGTTGTTTACCACCACAGCGGGTATTCCCGGCTCTGCCAGGGCGCTTCCCAAGGGGAGCAACCCCAGTAGGAGTGATAACCAAAACCAGCGAGGTGAGGTCACGAAACCTCCGGGCGAAGAAACTGCTTTAGGTTGGCGGCAAATTCATTGGGAGATTGGGAGGAAAGGGGTGCTGTTAAGACATGGAGAGTTTGTACTCGTCCGGGAGCTACCCCCAGTAACAGCTGTTGCTCCCCTACTTGAATCAACACTACCCGTTCCCGTCCTCCTAAAGACACTCCCCCCAAGATACGAAGAGAATTATTTGCTATCCCTGGAAAGTGACCCAATCGGCGCATTAACCAAGCTAACCCCATAATTACTGCTAACACTGCTATAAGAGCCAATGTCACCTGCGTGAGCTCAACCAGCCCAGGGGTAGTCAAGGTGGCAGGTAGGTTGTCGGCAGCTTTTCCAAAAACAGGGAATAGCAAGACCACCAAAAAAACTAGAAAGTAGCTCATTAACGCAATTTCTTAACCCGTTCCGCCGGGCTGATAACATCAGTGAGACGAATACCGAATTTCTCGTTTACCACCACCACTTCTCCGTGAGCCACTAAACAGCCGTTCACGAGCACGTCCATAGGCTCACCAGCCAAGCGATTTAGCTCTACCACTGACCCTTGGTTGAGTTGCAGCAAATTACGGATAGAAATCATGGTGCGGCCGATTTCCATGGAAATAGTAACGGGAATATCGAGAATAACGTCCAGATTACGGCCTTCGGTACCTGGCTCAATATTTCCATCCCCCAGATCTTCAAACTGGGCCCGCGCCAACTCGTCGCCTGAATGACCTCCTCCTCGATTACCGCCTTTGTCTATATCCTGCTCAGCCATAGCGGCAGCCCAATCGTCATCCACGGCACCATTGCGGCTGTAAGTATCAGTGGCTTTGCTCATGAAAGGGTTTCCTCTTCTTCCTCAAGCTGGCCGGGTTCCAGCAAATGAGACACTGGACGCTTGACAAACTCCTGAACCCGCACTGCGCGGTTTCCCCGGGAAGTGCCGTAGCGGGCGCGGAAAATAGGAATGCCCTCTGCCTGCACAATAACGGTATCAGGCAGCTTGATGGGAATAACATCGCCCACCCGTAGGTGCATCATCTCTTCCACCGTCAATTTGGCTTCGGTAAGTAGACAGCTCATTTCGACTTCCGCTCCCTTTACTTCATCTTTAAGAGCGGACATCCAGCGCTCGTCCCGTTCTTCTCGATCACTTTGCACGCCAGCATCTAACAATTCACGAATAGGTTCTAGCATGGAATAGGGCATTGTGACGTGAAAGTCACCACCACCACCATCCAATTCAATGTGAAAACTAGATACTACAACTACTTCACTAGGGCTAACGATATTAGCAAATTGAGGATTTACTTCTGAGCTAAGGTAGCTGAAATCCACATGCATAACCGGTTCCCAAGCTTCTTTTAAATCTCGGAATACCCGATCTAACACAATACGCACTACCCGCATTTCCATAGGGGTGAAATCTCGCCCTTCGATCTTGGCGTGAAAACGACCATCACCTCCAAAGAAATTATCTACTAAGATGAAAACTAATTTTGGATCAAAAATAAAGAGTGATATTCCCCGCAGAGGTTTAACATGGACTAAATTCAAACTCGTAGGAACGAAAAGGCTGTGAACATATTCTGCAAATTTAGTCATCTGCACCGCTCCAGCAGAAATATCTGCTGAGCGACGTAGCAAACTAAAGAGACTCACCCGCATATAGCGGGCAAAGCGTTCATTAATCATTTCCAGAGTGGGCATACGCCCACGGACGATACGATCTTGGCTAGTAAAATCGTAGTTCCGTACTCCGCCAATAATTTCTTCTGCTTCCGTTTCTACATCGCCGGTAGACACCCCATTAAGAAGAGCATCAATTTCTTCTTGGGTCAATAAATCGCTAACGGCCATGGCTAGCGCCTACTGAGCAATAAAAGTGGTGAAGTAGACTGCATCAATAGGGGCAATATGCTGAGTTTTTAATCGCCCATTGATAGCCTTGAGAGCTTCGACTCTTAACCGCTCAATACCTTCCCGGGTTACTACTGCTTCCAACGGTTGACCACTGAATATCTCCCGTAAATCATTCTTTATGGCAATCATGTGGTCAGTTACTCCATTGAGGGATGCTGAATCACGCGCCATAACACAAACCCCCACTTGCATAAAACGCACTTGA